>CAYVLI010000285.1:0-4219 GCA_964452105.1 uncultured Nitrospinota bacterium | reverse complement strand
CCATTGACCCTGAACCAGAAACCCCAACGGCAGACCGAAAATTGGGGTAACTCCTTAGAAGTTCAAAGTTTAACCATAAAAAAGGGGGCTCAATTAAAGCTCCTCTTACGCTTGAGAATGCTTTAAACGATGCTACCATGGGCGCGCCGTCGGTCGAGGAGCCTCGACAGCCCCCTTCGGATAACGCAATTATGGAGAAACTACTTGCCCAATTCCCACTGCGCGGCCATGCGTTCCATTATCTCCTCAGCTTCTGTTACCATCCTGTCAATGTATTCTTTCACCGTGACTATGGAATCTATGTATGCGCAGGAGAAGGAGAATGGGCCCCTGGGTCGATCGCCCACGCTGGTCACTTCCGCCATGTCCTGCTCCCACATATGCTTGGCTTCTTTCCAATCGTGATGCTTTAGCATGACTTTCTCGAGTGAGGGGAGCCATTTTTCGAGAGGCATTTCATTACGTTTGGCCATGATCTCCTGGAAATCCTTCGGGTTAGGCGGGGCTATCAGCTCGCGAATGAGGTCCGGGTGGTCGGGCCTGGCCTTGACCATGTTCTCCTTTATCTTGTCCGGCAGGGGGCACTCCACCGTCGCCATGAGAGCGGAGCCTAAATAGACGCCGTCCGCTCCGGCCATGAGGGCCGCCAGCAAAGTTCGGGCGTCTCCGATGCCGCCCGCCGCGATAAGGGGGACGTTTACCTGCCTGGAGGCCCAGGCTATGCTGGTCATGGTCGGGAGCTGTCTGATATTCTTGAACCCGTAGCCCTCCAGTCCCACCAGGACAACTGCATCGGCGCCCAGCTTCTCGGCGTGCTTTACGAATTCTACGGTGGCCCCCTTGTGAATCCAGGGTATGCCTGACGCTTTTATGCGCTCGGCGTAATCGTCTGGCTTGAAGGCTGCCGTCTCTATGCAGGGCACCCTTGCATCTATGCAGACATCCAGCATCTCGTCGATGTGCGGACACATGCCGACTGTTACGTTGACGGTGAAGTGGTTGTCGGTGGCATCGCGCAGCTTCTTGATGTCCTCCCCGAGCTGTTCCGGCGTCCCCGAGACGGCGGCAGTGAGACAGCCGTCCGCCCCGGCTTTTGATACCGCTGCGGCGAAATCCCAGGTGCCTATCTTGGTCAAACCGCCCAGCAGGATGGGATACTTGCAGCCTAACATCTCCGTTATTCTCGTCTTCCATTTCATGATATCTTCCTCCATATCAGACAGTTCTGAAAAATCTAAACAGAAGATCAGTTATATCGGGCAGAATGCTCGATAGATTACTCCTCGCAGTATAAAGGGTTATAAATGAGTGTCAACAGGGAAAAAAGAAACATGATTTGACATGGAAACAAAGCGCCTTTGACTGAAAATGACGGGAAACCAGCTTAAACGCTAAAGAAAACAGGGTGAAAAAGCGTATATATGAACATGAGATTCAAAAGAAATCGACCGAACATGAAGCTGATAGCCGTCAAGCTGGATGAGCAATTAATGGAGATGGTGAACGAAGCGGCTCACAGGCAGGATGTCTCCAGGTCCAGGCTTATCCGTGAAGCCCTCGAACACTACCTCCTGGATGTTCTGAAGATGGACCACCGCATTGATAAGGCGGACATCAGCTCGCTCAAGATCATCTGCTGAGCTTTGCTACAAACGCGAAACAAGATTTGCCCCGACTCTTGACCACATCTGGAAGACGCTCCCGCGACCGGATAAACGCCGGCTTCCTGTCCCGCTGCCATAGGGGCGGCATCCTTCCGCTCCGACCACTATCATCGGCATAAAAGGCGCAAGGGTTGTGTCAATGGGAAATCGGAGTGCGTGTCGTGGGGGGCCGGGCCACCTGCTTGACAGGGCATAACGCTGTGCTTTATAGTAATGCAAAATCTCTTCAGGAGTGTGCTATGAAAGAAACTATGACTATCAGCCTGCCCGCCTGGATCAAAAAGAGGCTCGACAAAGCCCTGAGCAAGAACTCCTCAATCGTAGCTGCATTATATTGGCAACAATTACATTTTTCGATTTGAATATGACCTTCGAGACAAGCCTTTTCAAAAGAAGACCGATATATCAAGTAGTTTGCGAAGTGATGGGCCGCAACACCGTCCCGCTGATAATCAAGTGAATCAACATGTCCGAGGGTGATAACCACCAATCATGAAAGTATTTATCATAAGGCGGCTGCTTTACTCCATCCCACTGCTCATAGCAATGTCATTCATAACCTTCATGTTCATCCAGCTTGCGCCGGGCGACTACTTCGACACCCTCAAGCTCGACCCCCTCATCTCACCCGAGACAATTAAAAAATACGAACAGGAATACCACCTTGATGAGTCACCCATCATACAGTACGCCTACTGGCTCAACCGCCTGGTCAGGCTCGACTTCGGTTTCTCCTTCGAGCACAAGCGCAAGGTCATAGAGATTCTCATCCCCAGGGCCAAGAACACCCTCATCCTGTCCATCTCAGCAATCCTGTTCACCTGGCTCATCGCCATACCCATCGGCATATACAGCGCCGTGAACCAGTACTCCTGGGGTGACAAGTTCTTCTCCTTCCTGGCCTTCTTCGGGCTGTCCATACCTAATTTCTTCTTCGCCCTGTTGCTCCTCTACCTGGCCTATCTCTCAGGCCTGCTGCCCATCGGGGGGATGGTCTCCGCAAACTACTACGACCTGAGCATCATAGGCAAGGCCCTGGACCTGCTCGAACACCTGGCCATACCAACCGTGGTGATAGGCACCGGCTCCATGGCCGGCCTGCAACGCATCATGCGCGGGAACATGCTGGAGGTTCTCAGGGCGGACTATGTAACCACCGCCCGCAGCAAGGGCCTGTCAGAGAACAGAGTCATATACCGCCACGCGCTGCGCAACGCCATAAACCCCATGATAACCATCTTCGGCTACGAACTCTCCGGCCTGCTCAGCGGAGCGGCGCTAACGGAGATAATAGTGAGTTGGCCGGGGCTCGGCTCCCTGCTTCTCTCAGCAGTGCGCAGCCAGGACCTATATCTCATAATGGCTGGAATGATGGTGGGAGGAATAATGCTCATAGCAGGAAACCTGCTGGCGGACATAATGCTGGCCTGGTCGGATCCCAGGGTCCAGTTTTCGCACCTGGAAAGCTGACTGTACAACCAAACACAGCGAATCCTGTATTTACCCATGTCCCAGCATAAACAAGAACCCGTGAGGGCGCACCTTACATTCGCCCGCAGGTAAGAAATGTCGCGTTCAAACCAAAAATCGGAAAATCGGAAAAAACACCGCAGCCTGTGGCAGATTACCTGGCTCAAGCTCATGCGCAACCGCCTGGCGGTCTGGGCCGGAATAGCGCTCATCGTCCTCTACGCCCTGGCCCTCTTCGCCGACTTCGTCGCCCCCTACGGTTACGACAGCGAGGAGCGCACCAAATCCTACCTGCCCCCCACTCGCCCTCACATGGTTGACGCTCGCGGAAACTTCCACTGGCGACCCTTCATCTACGACCACAAGTTCGAGTTCGACCAGTTCTATCGACGCATCTACGTCCCCAACACACGTAAACGCTACCCCGTGAAATTCTTCACTCGCGGAGACAAACACAAGGTGCTCTGGCTCTTCCAGACCGACCTCCACCTCTTCGGCACGGACGCCCCTTCGCGCATCTACCTGATGGGTGCAGACTCACGGGGCCGCGACATCTTCTCCCGCATCCTCTACGGCTCGCGCATATCCCTCTCCATAGGATTCGTAGGCTCCTTCATCTCCCTGTTTATCGGCATGCTCATAGGAGGCATATCAGGCTACTTCAGGGGCAAGGTGGATAACGTCCTCATGCGCGTGGTGGAGATGGTCATGATGATCCCCGGCTTCTATCTGCTGCTATCACTGCGCGCGGCGCTGCCTCCGGAGCTCTCCTCCAAGGAGGTTTACTTCTTCATAGTATTCATCATGAGCTTCATCGGATGGGCCGGCCTGGCAAGGGTCATAAGAGGAATGATCCTTGCGGAAGGCGGGAAAGAGTACATACTCGCCGCCAGGAGCATGGGTGCGGGCGACCTGCGCATAATCCTGCGCCACGCCCTGCCCAACACGCTGTCATATATAATCGTGGCCGTGACCATCGGCATACCCGGCTACATCCTGGGCGAGAGCGCCCTGAGCCTACTGGGCCTGGGCATTCAGGACCCCGATGCCTCCTGGGGCAACATGCTCGCAGACGCCATGAGCAT
>CAYVLI010000284.1:0-4240 GCA_964452105.1 uncultured Nitrospinota bacterium | reverse complement strand
CTATCAGTGCATCGCCCAGCGCCGTGGCGATCCTGGCTGTTCCCCGGCAATGCTCTACGTTGGTGATGAATTCGGCCACGCCGGGAATCCAGGGCATTTCTTCTATTCGTTCCCAGTCGCTCTCCTTCAAGGCCAAAAGCCATGCACCAGTCGTTTTTTCTCTGAGGGTTTCTTCTTTTATCCGGTCAATTTCAGGGAAAAGCTTCAAAACATACTCACCATTCACCTTTCATCCTCCTAACAGAATACCGGATTACGTATAACATTTTTGCATAGAACCGAGCAAGCTTTCTGAACGGCTCGATAGATACCAGCCTTCGTGAATTGCCGGACAGGGCCCGTTAATGTGCAGTGCCGGACAGCGCTGAAAGAACAACCTTCTTCTCCTTGAGCGCTTCGATTTCGGCCTTACCGTATCCCAACCATTTCAGTATATCTTCTGTGTGCTGCCCCAGGAGCGGGGCTGGGGAATCCACGGATAGAGGCGTCCTTCCCATTCTTATGGGAAGCCCGAGGGCTTGTATGTTACCTGCTATCGGGTGTTCTTGCTTCCTGACCAGTCGATTGGAAAGGATATGTTCATCCTCGAAGAGGTCGTCCATGGTGTTGACAGGACCGCAGGGTACACCCGCTTTTTCCAGGAGTTCGAGCCATTCACGGCTTGTTTTGCGCATTAAAATCTCCTGAAAAATGGAAGACAGTTGATGATTGTTCTTATACCTGGCGGCATGAGCGTTGAATCTCGGGTCGTCGGCCAATTCATCTACACCGAGTACATGGCACAGTTTCTTGAAGAGGTTCTCGTTCAGGACTGCCACGTTTATGTAACCGTCCCTGGTCTTATAATTTCTGTATGCGGGGTGCTGTCCGTCGCTGGCGTCGAAATGCGGCTGATTTTTATCCTCGCCGCTTATCAGGCGGTGGGCCTGCATAGCCAGGACCGAGCCCAAAAGAGATGTGTCCACGCGCTGCCCCAGCCCCGTCTCCTGCCTTGCAAACAGAGCCGCAAGGATTCCGATAACAGCAAGCATCCCGGCAGACATGTCCACCACAGAGGATTTATCCCTCATAGGCGGTTCACTTCCCCTATCCATGATCGAAGCATAGCCTTGAAGCACCAGTTCATAGGCGGCCTTGTTTTTGTGGGGGCCTTCTGTTCCAAAGCCGGTGGTTGAAGAGTAGATAAGCCCGGGGTTTATGGCCGAGAGAGCTTCATAGCCCAGCCCGAGTTTTTTCATGGCGCCTGGCCGCGAGTTTTCCATGAAGACATCGGAGCGCTCAACCAGTTTAAGCGCGATCTCTCTTCCCTCGTCCTTTTTAAGGTTAACCGCCAGGCTCCTTTTGTTCCTGTTGACACCAAGGAATAGGTGGCTTTCGGATTTCTGGAAGGGCGGACCCAGGCGTCGTCCGGCTTCCCCGTGCAAGGGTTCGATTTTTATTACTTCGGCTCCCAGGTCGGCCAGCAGCATGGCTCCAAAGGGCCCTGCCAGCACGGTGGTAATTTCTATAACTCTTATGTTTCGTAGCGGCCCTCCCATATCCCCCCTTTCCATCATTTTCTGATAATGCGGCCGTTCCCTGAGATGTTGTTTTTATCTTCGTTCAGATTTCCATCCTTTCGGAGATTCCCGAGAGTACTCCCGAGGCGCCCTGGACCATATCTTCGATGACTTCCTTCACGGATTTGATTTGCTTTATCATTCCCGCTATCTGGCCAGCCATAAGAGAGCCTTCATCTACATCACCTTCTATTAGGGCCGCTTTGGTACGGCCGGAGCCGATGAATTCCAGCAACTCCTCATGGGGAGCGCCTTCGTGCTCTTTGTCCAGAATCTGTTCCGAAAGCTTGTTTCTGATCATGCGCACAGGCGCATGCCCTCTGCCTGTGATGACAGTCGAAGTATCCGCCGCCGCCAGGATGGTTTCTTTGACTCTGGGATGGGCGATGCATTCCTTCGTGGCTATGAACCTGGTGCCCAACTGGACGCCTTCCGCTCCCAGAGCGAAGGCGGCTATCATGCCCCTGGAATCTCCTATGCCACCGGCTGCCACAACCGGTATGTCCACGGCATCCACTACCTGTGGAATCAGAGCCATGGTGGTTATCTCGTCGATGCCGTTATGACCTCCCGCCTCGTATCCCTCTGCAACAACTGCATCGACTCCTGAATCGGCTGCCTTCTTGGCCAGACGAAGAGAAGGAACTACGTGCAGAACCTTAAGACCAGCCTTCTTGAGCCATTCTGTATGTTTTGCGGGATTACCGGCGGAGGTAATGACCACTTGCACATTCATATCGGCGACCATGCCCAGGATTTCTTCCGAGAGTGGATCAAGGAGTGGGATATTGACGCCGAAGGGATTGTCGGTGATCTGTTTCATGGCCACGATTTCTTCTTCGAGGTGTTCTCTGGATTGACTCCCTCGCAAAACCCCCAATCCGCCGGCGTTGCAAACCGCCCCGGAGAGTTCCTTTGTGGACACCCAGACCATACCTCCCTGGAGGATAGGATATTTTATTCCCAAAAGCTTGCAAATTCTGTTTTTAGCCACAGGTTATCTCCTCTTAAACCGATTTTGTGTCTGCCAGCGATACTGCTTCAAATCTACCGCTCTTAAGCGCTCTGATGAGTCCCGCATTGTCATTTATTTCATCCTGGAAGCTGGTCATGCAGGCGGCAAATTCCCTCAAGTAGTGAGCGTCACTGCCTCCTGTTCCGTAAAACCTTCCGTTATGCAAGGCCATGAAAGCGAGGGCCCTCTCGTTCTCCTTCTGGGAATTCGTTCCGTTGAGGCTTTCTATGATGGTTATGTCGTTCAGTTGGTCAAGGGCCATTCCGAAGCTATTGGCCGAATAACGGAAGGGGTGCGTGGGTATGACGACGCCGCCCATTGATTCCAGAAGTGCGATTTTGTTATCGCCCCTGAGGTCAAACTTTATTTTCATGTACTCTCTGTAATGTTCCGCAGTTTCGAGGATTATCAGGGCATGGCCGTAATAGAGGCTGTCTTCCATGGTGGTCATGACGACAAGGCCGCTCTCCTCCAGCAATCCAGAGTCGGGAACCGGTTTCTTGTAGCGGTCATGTTCGGAAATGCATATCCCGTCTATTTTATAACCTTCGTGGTTAAGCTCCATGGCTCTTTTGATGTAATCGTTGAGGGTGGCTGAAGAGTCCCATGACCCCTCAGCGTGCACGTGCATGTCAATATTCATGGTGTCAATCCGTCCTCTTGCATCTTTTTAAGTTCAAGCGTAAATATAAGGGTGAGTATTCCATAGCCTTAATACTAATTTAAATCCAGCATTGTTTCAATAGAGAATGGGGATTAACCATGGCCGGGAAGGATATCGAGAAGCGATTCAAGGGGGCTATCGTCGGGACGGCGGTGGGCGATGCGCTGGGAGCGCCCTTTGAGGGATGGCCTGGAACTGCTATGAGAAAAGTTCCCGACCTGTTTAAGGGTTACGGGAAAATCAGGGGTTATCCCCCTGGGCAGTACACCGATGATACCCAGATGACCCTGGCTCTGGCCGAATCGCTTATCGATAGACGCTGCATCGACGGGGCAGATATAGCGGAGAGATATGCGGAACTGTGGCGCACGGATACCATAGTTGGGCAGGGGATCAGTTGCCGCGACGCAGCGAGGAACATCATAAATGGTGTGGACTGGACTCGATCGGGGACCGAGGTTGGCAGAGCAGGCAACGGCACCGCCATGAGGGCAAGCCCCATAGGCCTCTGGGACATCGACGACCCGGATAATCTGCCGAGACACGCAGAGGTAATTAGCATAATCACTCATAAAGACCCCAGAGCCACGGCGGGTGCGGTAGCCGTTGCGGCTATGGTGGCCTATTGCGTTAATAATGAAGGCTTTTTCATACGAGATTTAGTGCGTATGTTAGCGAAGCTGGTGGAGCCGTACAGCACGGAGTTCGCAGATTATATAATTGATCTTGAAAGCTGGATGAAACTCCGTGAGAATGAGGCCATATACAGGATAGCCGCTGCGGGGTGGGGGTCGCCCGAAGAGCGTCTCGATTACATAACGCCTTTCGTCATTCCCACCGTACTCATGGCCCTATATGCTTTCATGAAAACTCCCGATGACTATTGCAACAGCGTGGGGATAGCCATACGAGCCGGGGGCGACGTGGACACCACGGGCGCCATAACCGGCGCCATTAGCGGGGCTTTCAACGGGATAGGCGCCATCCCCGCCCATCTGGTCT
>CAYVLI010000283.1:0-4267 GCA_964452105.1 uncultured Nitrospinota bacterium | reverse complement strand
ATCTCCAGGGGCGACTGCCGCTGGATGATTTGATTACCGGGAAATTCCCCCTGGATGAAGTCAATGCCGCCCTCGACTCGCTTGACGAAAGCACCACGATCCGTAGCGTTGTTATTACCGCCTGATAAAAGGGTCTAAGCCTGAAACCAGACATCGTGCCGGTTTAGATGGGACTAAAAGATAAAATATCTTGCCAACTTTTTAATCGGGCGGCGGTAGCATATGCGATTAGTGTAACTCCGGTTCCAATATTAGTATGCCTTTTGATTTAAAATATCCATTAAGGCCTGGTTCTGGCGGGGGCGCGTCCCGTCTGGAAGAATCCCATCATACCCCTGGGCATGAACAGGATGATTCCAATGATCAAGGCGCCGAAGAAGGCCTGGTGCATGAACGGGAAGCTGGCCCACATCTTTTCCCTTATCAGGGAGAGCGCCACGGCTCCGATGACCGGCCCCATGACCGTCCCCCGTCCCCCGAACATGGTCATTATAATCATCTGCACTGTAATCAGTAAGCTGAACACGTCTTCCGGATCGATATAGCTCTGCCGCCAGGCGTAAATTCCCCCCACCACCCCCGGGAAGAACGCGCTGGAGATGAAAGCCAGCATCTTATGCATTGTGACGTTGATTCCCATCACCTCGGCGGCAGTCTCGTCCTCCCGTATGGATATGAGACGGAGGCCGAACCTGGAGCGTGCTATGACGGCCGTGAAGAGCGTTACCGCTAAAGCCGTCGCGCCCATTGCGTAGTAGATTCCCTTTACGTGCAGCACCGGCGGCAGGGAAAGTCCGAAGCCGCCTCCGGTAAGCGATTCCCAGTATAAAGCCGCCACTCGCAGCACTTCACTCAAGCCGAGCATGACTATGGCGAAGTATGGGCCTTTCAGGCGGAGGCATGGATAACCCACCGCCAGCGCCACGGCCATGGACATGCCTCCCCCGGCGATGGAAGCTGGAATCCAGTTCCAGCCCGATTTGGTGATGAGCAGACCCGCGGTGTATGCGCCCACTCCAAAGAATGCCACATGCCCGAAGGAGATGTACCCGGTGTAGCCGGATATGATGTTCCAGCTCTGCGAGAGGGTAATGTACATGAAGATGAGCAGGGTCAGTGATACGATGTAAGTGTTGACAAAATGGGGCAGCGCAGCCAGAAAAGCCATCACTGCGGCAGCAAGGATTACCTGTTGAGTATTGAGCCTCATGAGCGGCCCCCCAGAAGCCCCTGTGGCCGGATTAGAAGTACAGCTATCATCAGTATATAGGCTATGGCTTCGGAGAGCTTAGCCGAAAGAAAGAAGGAGCCGAGAGATTCCGCCAGGCCCAATATTATTCCGCCCAGGAATGCGCCTGGATAGTTGCCCGCTCCACCAAGTATTATTACCGCGAATGATTTTATCGTGTAGAGGTCTCCCATCTGGGGATAGATGGAAAACATTGTACTGGCCAATGTGCCCCCTGCGGCAGCAAATGCCGCCCCCAGTCCGAAGCTTATCATGTAAACCCTGCGTACGTTGATGCCGCAGGCCATGGCCACTTCCCGGTTCTGGGTGGTGGCCCTGATGGCTTTCCCCAGACGGCTTTTTTTCAGGAATAGGAAAGCGCAGATTGTTATGGCCAGCGCCAGGAAGAATGACATTGTGCGGGGTTTGCTGAAGGCCAATCCTCCCAGTTTCACCGAACCGCTCATATAGGGAACGGACCTGAAATCGGATGACCAGAGGTACATGGCGATGTTGGCAAGGAAGATGGAGATTCCGAAAGTTAGAAGCAGTGAAGTCATTTCAGGTGCGTCTACCACTCTGTCGATCAGGTATTTCTGTATGAGCATTCCCAAAAAGAAAAGCGCTGGCATGGATATTACGAGGGAGAGCAGGGGATTCAATCCAATCAAAGTGAACAGCCAGTAGGTGATGTAGGCCCCAAGCATGAGCAGCGCACCGTGCGAAATGTTTATAACACCCATCACCCCGAAGACCAGGGCCAGCCCCAGAGCTATCAGAGCATAAACCGCCCCGGCCAGAACTCCGCTGATGAGAACCTGGGCCATGAGCGGGAGGGTTATGGGTACAGACATATCTTTGTCTCCAAAATATTATCAGATGGGAACGCCCTCACGGAGAGGGCGTTCCACGGTTTACCCCTCGATGGGCATCCATTTCTTTCCTGAGCAGCGCACCCGATGACAGGCGCCTGGTTGAAGAGAGGGTTCTCTTCTGTTCAGGAGTTGGATTCAAAGAGTTATCTTTTGCTCCATTCCGGCGTGGGGAAGCGCGGCTCTGCTGTCTTCCATTTATCCGGCCAAACCACCTGCTTCTTGCCATCCTGCCACTGGATGGTGAGCATCTTGTGGGCTATCTGAAAGCCTCGTTCGTCAACCTTATATGCGCCGAACATGGTGAGCATGTTTATATCCAGCAGAGCCTGGCGGATTTTTTCCTTGTCGAGCGCTCCCGCCCTGTTTATTGCTTCTTCAAGGATCAGGCATCCGGCGTAAGAGCCGGCTGAATGGTAATCGGGCTCCCTGTTCCACATTTTTTTGTATTCTGTTACGAACGCCTCTAACCCCGGGTAGGGGAGTGAAGCCTCCCACTGCGTCGCTCCGTAGATGTACTCAGCGACATCCCCGAGATCCTTGTAGAACTCCGGCAGGTCTCCCCCTACGGTCACAACAAACATTTTTGGATTGACGTCCAGCTCTTTCATCTGCCGGGCGATGGCCACGGCGTCCGTGAAATAGGTGGCTGCCAAAATGATATCCGGGTTGAGGGCCTTGATCTTTGTGAGGAGGGCGGAAAAGTCGATGGCCCCTCGCGGGAACTCATCGTGGAACACCACCTCCATACCCCGGCTTTTGGCCAGTTCCATGGCCCCCTTGGCCGAAGCTTTGGGGAAGAGGGAATCGGCGTTTATCACGGCCACCTTCTTCAGCCCTTTCCGCAATCCGATATCGATGGCGCCCTCCAGGTAAACCTCAGCCGGAGATATGACCTGGAAGATGTACTTGAAACCCCTCTCCCAGATGGAAGTGGTGGCGGCCATGGGCGCCACCATGGGCATCTTGTATTTTTCGCTGACTACGCTGGCTGACTTGGTCACAGCGCTGGAGTAAGGCCCCAGCACCAGGTCCACTTTGTCCTGGGTAATAAGCTTTTCGTAAAGCTTCACTCCGGTAGCCGGCCTGCTTTCATCGTCATAAATGATGAATTTAACCGGTCGGCCCAGAAGACCGCCCTGCTTGTTCACAAGCTTTTCCCATAAGAGATAGGCCTCTTTCTGGTAAGCCCCTACCTTGGCGTACTTGCCCGTGGTTGAGATGGAAGCGCCGATTTTTATCGGCTCCTTTGCTGCTGAGGTGCTCGTCCAGCCGCATACCACAAAAGGCAAGATCAAAAGAAGAATGAGATAAAACCTGCGCGAATGTTTGAGAAGCATATTTTCCGAGAACATTTTTCTTCCCTCCTTTGTTAAATCTTAGCCGGTTTGAGTATGATTTGTTTGTATGGACAATAAAACCTTATATCGAAAGCAAGCGCCGGTTGTCAATTTTAACTCCGTTTTGATATTATTACGAGCTTAAAAAAGGAGGAAACGGTCGATTACTTATGATATGGTTTTTAATTAGTTAGTCGATGAATGGATTTTTTAATCACATATCTGAGGGTTATGGGCTATGGCCATTAATTCCGCCGACTACCCACCAGGCTTCGCCGAGTACGTCCGGCCGCTGCTGGACGCGCGTGAACGAACTCTGAGCAGAATGAGCCGGGAGGAGAAGCTTATTTGCAAATCCATCCTCAATGCATTCCCCGAGCTGGGCCGCGGGCCTGCTTTTGAGGAGATAGTTGAAAAGACGGGTCTCTCTCCAGATGAGGTCACGGAGCGCCTGGAACACCTGAACGGAATAGACATGCTAAAGTACGATGCTGATAACGCCAGGGTGATCGTGCTTTACCCGCTGTCGGATATCCCCTGCCCTCATCGCGTGTATATAAAAGGCAAAAAACCCCTATACGCCATGTGAGCGGGGGGCGCCATCGCCATCCCCATAGTGTATGGGCCAGGGACGGAAGCGACAATAGAGTCGGTCTGCTCTCACTGCGGTATGCAGATACGCTTCGACATGAAGGTCACCGAAGAAGGCGCCGTCGGCTACGGCGAGCAGGTTTCACGTTTAAGGGAGTGGGACCCCGTTGCCACGGATGAAGACAGGTCTTTCCCTCATTTCATAGACCACTTCTGACTGAGGGTCCATTTCTTCT
>CAYVLI010000282.1:2222-4298 GCA_964452105.1 uncultured Nitrospinota bacterium | reverse complement strand
CAGCCATGACTAAATCGCAGCAGGTCGTTTACATCAACGGAGAATACGTGCCCAAAAGCCAGGCCACGATATCCGTCTTCGACAGGGGTTTCCTCTATGGTGACTGCGTTTACGACACCACTTCCGCATGGGCGGGTTACATCTTCAAGTTGGACGACCACATCAAACGCTTCTACAAGTCCATCCAGGCCATAGGCATCGAGATGTCCATGTCCCGGGAGGAATTTAAGGAAGTCGTGCTGGAAACCACCCGCCGCAACAACCTCCGGGAGGCCTACATCCAGCTTATAGCCACCAGGGGCACCGGCGAAGACTATCGCAACTACAAAACATGCACCCCTACCCTCATAGTTTACGCTATACCTTATATATGGATAGTTTCACCCGAGCAGCAACAAAAAGGCATACGGGTCAAAATCAGCTCTACACGGAGAACGCCGCATGAGTGCCTCGATCCCAAGATAAAGAACTTCAACTGGTTAAACATCCTCATGGCAAAGATGGAAGCCGACGCCGCCGGGATGGACAATGCCATCATGCTGGACGTAGACGGCTACGTGGCCGAGGGACCAGGGTTCAACGTTTTCCTGGTCTCGGACGACAAGGTTTTCACCCCCAGCGAAGGAGTGCTCATGGGGATAACCAGGGCTACGGTCTGCGAGATTACAGAAAAGGAGGGTATGGAGACCATAGTAGGCGACCTCACACCGTTCGACCTTTACACCGCAGATGAAATCTTCTTCTCCTCAACGGCGGGAGGCGTGATGCCCGTGGTGGAGGTGGACGGCCGCATCGTCGGCGACGGCGTGCCCGGCCCCATTACGCTTCGCATCAAGGAGAGCTACTGGGAAATGCGCGAGAAGGGCATACACGGCACACCCATCTTTAAAGAATAATTTCGCTTGGAAAATGACGTTCTCCTGCCAATGTTTCATATTATAGATACAGCAGATTAAAGGAACGGCAGGGGCTCATAGCCCTGTGCCCCTATGGACGAGTTGCATAGATGAATACAGCTTCTCGGGAAAACAACATGAAGGGTACCATACACGCCCACAGACCCATCCCGGCGCACCACCATCATGACGGTGAATTTCACCAGGTGGAAGAATACCGCTCGCTGGAAAGGGGCAAGCTCAAGCTGGCTATGGCCATCACCGGCGTGGTAATGATAATAGAAGTAGCCGGAGGGTTATTAACCAACAGCCTGGCGCTCCTCAGCGACGCCGGACACATGTTCACCCACTTCGTTGCTCTTGGAATAGCTCTCATCGCCATCATCATCACGAACATGAAGGCCTGCCACCACCGCACCTTCGGTCTCTACCGGGTGGAGATACTGGCCGCGCTTTTCAACAGCCTGTTCCTCTTCCTCGTCACCGCTTTCATCTTCAAAGAGGGGGTGATACGGCTCCTGGCGCCGGAACCCATCAAGGGACTTCAGACTCTCTACGTGGCCCTGGTGGGCCTGTCGGTTAACCTGGTCAGCGCATGGATTCTGTACGGCACGAGCAGGCGGGACCTAAATGTGCGCGGTGCATTCCTGCACATGCTGGCTGATACCGTCTCCTCTATAGTCATCATCGCCGGCGCCGCTATCATCAACTACACCGACTGGTACTTTATAGACCCCCTCCTGAGCATCGGCATATCCTGCGTTATCTTCGTATGGGCATGGGGCCTGTTCAGGGATTCCATCAACATCCTGCTGGAGTCCGCGCCGAGGGGAATGGACTCAGAGGAGATAGGAAGGAGATTGAGTGAAGCCATCGGCGAGATAAAGCGGATAGAAGATATGCACCTGTGGGAGATAACATCGAATATGTACTCCATGACCGCTCACATAGTGGTGGAAGACAACATGGACACGGCCCGGAGCCAGGAACTGCTGGAACGGATAAATAGACTACTCGACGATGAATACAGCATACACCACACCACCCTCCAGCTTATCCCCGAAAAGACACCAACCGAAAACTAAATCGGGACCGACGACCAGCTATATCCGGTAAGCGGTTATGGAGCCGGCCGGCCGATGCCCAGCGCACGGGAGATGAGGATTTTCATGGCTTCCGG
>CAYVLI010000282.1:0-2122 GCA_964452105.1 uncultured Nitrospinota bacterium | reverse complement strand
CAGGATAGCAGGTAGAATTGATCGGGCGGGGGAAACATGCCTCCTACGAAAATCTTCTGCCCGTTTACAATAAAATATTCCCCATCGCGCTGGTGTCGGAGAGCTTTGGTTTTCTGGCTGGCCACGTCCGTCCCGGCCTCCGGTTCGGTAAACAGTTGCCAGGTAAGGGCTTCACCGCGAAAAATAGGCGGCAGGAAACGCATCTTCTGCTCCTCCGTGGCGCAGGCGAGTATGGCCGGTGCAGCCAGGATCGCCCAATCCATGATGATGGGGAGAGCCAGGTCTCTCCTGGCCAACTCTTCGTGGATGACGATGCTTTGAGAAGCATCCATGCCCCCTCCGCCGTACTCGCCGGGGTAGGTCGGATAAAGCCACCCTTTCGCACCTAATTTCCTGGCAAATTCCCGCCCTGTCAGGAATTCCTCATGGCTCATCTTTTGAGTATCTCTTTTGGTGAAGAGACCCTCTGGGATGTTTTCGTCCAGCCAATCCCCTACCTCCTCTGCGAATATTTCCTGCTCCTCGGTGTATTCGAGAGAAAAATCCACGGTCCAGCCCCCCTGACAAAAGTGTTGATGGGAATCAGCGGCTATTATTGCTTTGGCCCCACTGCTACCGTAAAGGCACCATCCCGGTTCCCAATACTGATAATGCAAAAAATATAATTTCCATAAATATCTTATCGCCGATTTTCTGGCATGCTAATCCATCCAGCCCGTATCCGTCAACCGGTAATCAAAGGAATTATCTACGGTTTCAAGGCATGAATCTCTGGAAATAAGTATGGCGGCCCCCGCAACTGCTAAAAGTGTTATAATAACCGGCGCAGGCCGCCTGGCGGTTGGGGATTCGAGTTAAAACGTTAATGCAAAACCGTGGAGCCGGGTGCAGGCGCATCTCTTACATTCGAGGAGCTCCAGCTACCTGAGGAACTGAGAAGGAGATTCAAACTTGAACGAAAAAACGCTTTCAGACAAAGACCTTGAACTACTGCGGCGATACGATACACCTACCATCTGCAACGCCATCGAGCTGTTTGCCGTGCGACCGCGCAACACCGGGTACATGGACAACCGCATCAAGGCGTGCTTCCCGGAATTGCCACCCATGGTGGGGTATGCGTCCACGGCCACGTTTCGCTCGGCGGCGCCGATCAAAACCGGGGACGCCTATTCCACCCTGGACCAACAGATTTCAACTTTCGAAGACCTGCCCGGGCCGGCGGTGGTTGTCTTTCAGGACCTGGACGATCCCACGGCTGCAGCCACTTTCGGGGAGATAATGTGTACTACCTACAAGACCTTCGGTGCGGTCGGTCTGGTGACCAGCGGAGCGGCCCGCGACCTGGACCAGGTGCGTGCGATTGAGTTTCCGGCCTTCAGCAACGGGGCTATTTGCGCTCACGGCTACGTGCACATACTGGACCTTCAGGTTCCCGTCCACGTCGGCGGAGTAACCGTTTACCCCGGTGACCTGCTTCACGGCGATTGCAACGGGGTAACGACCATACCATCCGAAATCGCCCCGGAACTGGCACAAGCTTGCGCCGAGTTCGCCGCGGCCGAGGAGGTAGTGCTCGACTGCCTCAAGAGCGGCAAGGCGACTCCTCAGGAACTGAACGAAGCGCGGGCCGAATGCGGTAGGCAGATAGCTAAACTGGCGCGAAGAGTGCAGAAAAAGGGATGAATATGAACGAATCGTTACTACACTACGAAGTACATGGCGAGAGCGGGCCGTTTATTCTGTTCGTCCACGGCATACTTTCCAGCCGGGCCCAGTGGACGCCCAACCTCGATGCATTCACCGGGAAGTACCGGCCCGTGGTAGTAGAGCTGTTGGGGCACGGCCGCTCGCCATCCCCCGCCGACCCTGACGCCTACTCGCCTTCCGCCTATGTAAAGTATTTCGAGCGGATTCGCCAGATTCTGGGCGCAGAGCGCTGGTACGTCGTGGGGCAGTCCCTGGGCGCAGCCCTCACGCTGCGCTATACGCTCGATTGCCCGGAACGCGTCATAGCCCAGGTGTTCACGAACGCAAATTCTGCGCTGGCGCCTCCCGGGTGGGAAGCGCTCGCACGGCCCTTCTTCGAGCAGATGGCGCAGGAGTTCGAATCAGAGGGCCG
>CAYVLI010000281.1:0-4311 GCA_964452105.1 uncultured Nitrospinota bacterium | reverse complement strand
ATTTTATTGGTAGCTCTCTTTCTCCCCGCGCTTGTCAGCGCCCAGAATGGACAGGGCTGGATAGGCGTGGTTATTCAAAACATACCCCCCACGCTCTCCGAACGATTCAAGCTCTCCAACGGGAAAGGCGCGTTGGTCATCGACGTGGTGAAGGGTCAACCCGCCGACACCGCAGGCATAAAGCGCGGGGATGCCATTGTGGAAATTGCCGGCGGGAAAGTGGACAGCGTACTTGATTTACAACAAATCATATCCAGGCAGACCGTGGGGAACAAGGTAAAAGTCAAGATAGTGCGAGAAGGCGAATTTAGGACATTCGACGTCAAGATAGCCCGGGCCGGCAGGGTGCCAAGGTCTGTTCGGCTGGGAAGAAACGAACTTCTTTTCTGGCTGGTCATTACCGCGATAACCATATTCTTTTCTTACGCGTATTCGCTTATACGCACCCTGGCCAGGCGGGCCGGGCGTGCACGTGAGACGGCAGAAAGACCGGAGAGGCGGTGGCCGAGGGTCTCCTGGAAATCTGTTATAGCTGCGGCAGGGATATTCCTCGTGCTGGCTGCGCTTTTCACCTCCGTAAAGATAATCCAGCCCGGGCATAGAGGAGTCGTCTTCAATATTTTTACCGGCTTGCAGCAAGAGGTGCTGGGGGAAGGCGTACACGTCCTCGCGCCTTTTGTAAACAGGGTAATCGTTTACGATGTGAGAACGCATACCTATACCATAGTGAAGAATCCCAGAATCGACAAGGGTCTCAATGAGACCAGCCTCATGTGGGCGCCTACCGTGGACGGGTTGAAGGTGGGGCTTGAGATGACCGTTCGCTACAAGCCTGATCCTTTGCGTCTCGTCGAATTGCACGGGAATGTGGGACCGGACTACGAACGCAAAATAGTCATACCCTCTCTTCGCAACGTAGCTCGAGTAGTAGTATCCTCTTATCATATAAGTGACGTTTATTTCGGCCAGCGGCTGGAAATACAGCAACGAATAAAAGACGTTCTGGGCGGCATGCTGGCCGCTGATGGAATCGTTCTGGAGAATGTGATGGTCAGAGACGTCATCTACAGTCCGGAGTTCGAAAATGCCATTGAGAGGAAAATGGTGGCCGAGCAAAAGGTCAAAGAGCTCTCTTATCTGGTCGAGCAGGAGGGGAAGCGCGCCAGGGCAAGGGTCAAGGAAGCGGAAGGAGAAGCGCAGGCGTTTGGTAAAGTCAGCGATCAGATTCGAGAGAACCCGAATATACTTAACTACATGTGGATAAGGGAGATTAGGGACGGAACGCCCCTCCTGGTGATTCCCCCGAAAAAATAAAATCCTCTTTAATCACGACGGCGGTGCTATAATATTTTCTCAGTCCTGTAATGATCCCGGGACGTTCCTGCGGAACCATGAACAGTTCTTAAATAAAGGGGGGAGGGAAATGGAATTGCCGCTCAAAGGGATACGCATCCTGGATTTTTCGCAATTCCAGGCAGGGCCCTATGCCGGAGTAATGCTCTCGGACATGGGGGCTGAGGTCATCAAGATCGAGCGGCCTCCAGGGGAGATGACCAGGCTGGCGCCGTCAACATTACCCACCAGGCTCAACGGACAGAATCCCTACTTTCTCGCACTCAACAGGAACAAGAAAAGCCTTGCCATAGAATTCAGGGAAGAAAAAGGCAGGGAGGTCATCTACCGGCTTGCGGAGAATGCGGATGCAGTTATCCAGAATTTCAGGCCGGGAGTAATGGACAGCCTGAAGCTGGGCTACGCCGATCTCTCTGCGATAAACCCCGAACTGATATATTGCTCCATCTCAAATTACGGTCCCGACGGCCCGTACGCCAGGAAACCGGGTATGGACCTGCTGGCGCAGGCCATGGGAGGCATCATGGCCGCAACCGGTATGCCCGGCGGCCCCCCCACGCCCGTGGGTGTGGCCGTTGCCGACCAGACGGGTTCCTATCTCGCGGCTTACGGGATCATGGTGGCCCTGTTCGCAAGGGAGAAGTCCGGCGTGGGACAGGAAATCTTCGTCTCTCTCCTGGAGGGGCAGATGTCCCTGCAGACCTGGGAGATGACCTCATACCTTAATTCCGATGAACCGGTGAGAAAAAGCGGCATGAGCCACGGCATCGCCAGCAATGCGCTTTACCAGGTCTATGAAGTGCGAGACGGTTATATGGCGGTGATAAGTTTGGGCGACAAGCGGTGGCCCCCGTTCTGCCGGGTTATGGGCATGGAAGAGCTGATTGAAGACCCCAGATTCCAGACGCCGGAGGGGCGTCGCGAGCACAAGGAGTTCCTCAGGGAGCGTTTCCAGGAGAAGTTCAGGACCGGAACCCTCGAGGAATGGACGGATATCCTGGAGGGAGTGGACGTTTTCTGCTGTCCCGTTTACGATTATCACGATATCTTCAACGACCCCAACCTCCGCCGGGGAGATATAATCTGCGCTCTAGATCACCCCAAGGCCGGAAAGATGTGGACCATAGGCCATCCCGTTAAATTTTCCAAAACACCGGGCGGCCCGCAGGCCCCCACCCCGCTGCTGGGGCAGCACAACGACGAGATACTGAAGGAGTTGGGCTACGCTCCGGACGAAATATCAAACATGAAAGCAAAAGGCATGCTCGCTTACGAATAGGGGCGGGTTTAAATTAGGCCTTGAGGCGGGTAAACCTGTCTTGAAAAGGGAGGAAATTAGATGTCCGGCAAAGATAGCAGCGAGAAGAAAGACAAGAATATCAGGGAAGCCGAGGTCTGTTCAGGGATAAAGATAAAACCCGTTTACGGCCCCGAGGATGTAAAGCACCTGGATTATCAGAGAGACCTGGGCGAACCGGGTCAATACCCCTTTACCAGGGGCATCTATCCCAGCATGTACCGCGGCAGACTGTGGACGTTCAGGCAGTATTCCGGTTTCGCCACCGCGGAAGATACCAACGAGCGCTATAAATTCCTTATCAAGAACGGGCAGACCGGTCTCAGCGTGGCTCTGGATTTACCCACGCAGGTGGGCCTCGATTCGGACGATATTCTCGCCGAAGGCGAAGTGGGAAGGACGGGGGTGGCCATCGATACGGTGGAGGACATGGAAGGCATCTTCAAGGACATCCCCCTCAATTCCATCAGTACTTCCTTTACCGTCAACGCCACCTCGAACATCCTCCTGGCCATGTACATAACAGTTGCCGAAAACCAGGGTGCGGAGGTAAGCGAGCTCAGGGGCACTCTCCAGAACGATATCCTCAAAGAATACCTGGCCCGGGGGACCTGGATATTCCCCACCCACCCTTCGGTTAAGCTCATCGGGGATACCATAGAATATTGCGTCAACAACATACCCAGGTTTAATCCGGTGAACATTTCCGTACCCCATATAAAGCAGGCTGGAGCCAATAACGCTTACGCCACCGCTTGCGGCTTCAGCGACGCCATAGTTTATATCGAAGAGATGCTGAATCGCGGTTACGAAATAGACAGGTTTGCCCCTCAGCTCTCTTTCATCTTCTGCGGGGATAACGAGTTCTTCGAGAACATCGCCCAGCTCAGGGCGGGACGAAGGCTCTGGGCGCGCATCATGAAAGAGCGCTTCGGAGCCACAAACCCCAGGTCGATGATGATGCGCTTCGCCGGGGGCGGAGGTTCAGGCATCAACCTCACCGCCGAGGAACCCATGAACAACGTCGCCCGACTGGCCTACCACCTCATGGCCGCAGTGTTCGGGGGCACGCAATCCGTTGGGCTGCCTTCCTACGATGAGGCCTTCGCCATCCCCACTGAAGAGGCCGCTAAAAATTCGCTCCGCATACAGCAGATACTGGCCTACGAGACGGGCGCTACAGACGTGGTGGACCCGCTGGCGGGTTCCTACTTCGTGGAATGGCTTACCGACCAGATGGAAAAGAAGATGGTAGCCATCATGGAAGAGATAGAAGCCGGCGGGGGTATGGTGGCAGGCATCGAGAGCGGCCGCATCCAGAGGGAGATAGCGCGCCAGGCCTACGAGGACGAGATGCGCTTCGCCAGCGGCGAGAGAGTGGTGGTCGGTGTGAACGGGTTCGTGGATGAGGTCCCTCAGGAAGTGGAGATCGAAACCTTCGAGATGGACCCTGCCACCCATGAAAAGCAGTTGGCCAAATTGAAGCGTGTCAAGGCGGGGCGCGACCAGTCCCAGGTGGATAGAACCCTCAAGGCCCTCAGGGATGCGGCCCAGGAAAAGACGGTGAACCTCATGCCCTGCTTGCTGGACTGCGTCAAGGCTTACGCCACCCTGGGGGAAATGGTAAGTACACTCAAGGAGATATACGGCACCTTCCAGGA
>CAYVLI010000280.1:0-4334 GCA_964452105.1 uncultured Nitrospinota bacterium | reverse complement strand
AAGGCCATGTCCGTTGATGTACAGAAACAGAGGTTGTACATAAAGGAAAACGTTAACGCTCTGTTGAATTGAGCTTGCAGTTGAAAAATTATATCCGTCCAAAAGTAATGGGGTTGATGGAAAGAAACGGGATACTCCGACAAATAGTGGTTATGGCTCTTGCCTTCTCTTTGCTACTGGGGGGGCTGCTCTCCGTACCGCTTGATGCCGCCGAATCGAAAAAGAACGCAGAGGCGCCGAAAAGCAACCCCATTAAAATCTCCTCCGAACTGATGGAGACGGAGGATGGATCGAGAGTGGTTGTATTCAAAGGCAACGTTATCGCCGTTCGAGGTCATTTGACGCTTAATTCCGATGAGCTGCGCATAGTTAATTTTCAGAGTTCCGGCCAGATGGAGAAGATGGTGGCAACCGGAAACGTGCGGTTGAATTACGGTGAGCGGGTGGCATACGCTGATAAGGCTGTATATTTTAATAAAGAGGACAAAGTAGAGTTGTACGGGAATCCCAGAGTCCTGGACGGAGAAAATCAAATAACCGGAGAGGTGATGGAGCTCTTCTTGAAGGAAGGCAAGAGTGTGGTCAGGGGCAGTAAGGATGTCAGAGTGAAGGTAGTCTTCTATCCTCGGGAGGAGTAGCGCCGTTTACTGGAAAAATTGAACTCTTGAAAATTTGTTATACTCGTTAAGCTTATCGGTAGGATCACATTTAGTAGAAGGGAGCAGATGGTGGCTTTGGAAACCAGGCTATATCTGAGGCAGCAACAGAAGCTTGTGATGACGCTTATGCTGCAGCAAGCCATCAAGCTATTACCCCTCACCAGGCTTGAGTTGGTACAGCGCATAAGCCAGGAGCTGACGGAGAACCCTCTTCTTGAGGAAGTGGATTCCCTTGAAGGAACCGCCTCCAGCGAGGAGACCGAGGAGCGTGAGGGAGAAGGAACTGACGATGGAGCAGACGATGGACTGGACTGGGAGAACTATATCCAGGATAATTACGATAATTCCTTTTCCGAGAATGACCTTCCCGGCGAGAGCTATTCCACGGAGAATACCATCCGAAACAGAGTCAGCCTCAATGACCATCTCTATTCTCAGTTGGTTGTGGCCACGGACGATGAGCGGGAAAGAAGGATAGGCGCATTTCTTATAGGTAATATAGATGACAAGGGTTACCTGCAGTGCAAGACCGAGGAAGTTGTGTACAGCCTCGGGGTTGACGCAGCGGATGTGAGAAAGGTCATAAGTCTTATACAGTCTTTCGAGCCTGTCGGAGTGGGAGCACGGGATTTAAGTGAATGTCTCTTGCTTCAGCTTCAGGCCCTGGATAAGAGAAACCCTCTCGCCGAAGAACTGGCCAAAAACCATCTTGAAGACCTGAAGCTTGCCAATTTTCTGAGGCTGACAAGGAAGCTTAAAGCGCCACAGGAAAAGCTGCTGGATGCGGTGGCCCGGATAAGGGAGCTGGACCCTCAGCCTGGATACAAGTTCAATCCTGAGACGGCCGAATATATAGTGCCTGACGTGTTCGTGGTAAAGGTTAACGACGAATACCAGATCGTACTGAATGAGGAAGATATCCCAAGGCTCAGGATTAATTCCTTCTACAGGAAGATTCTGAGGCAGCGTAAAAACTCGGATAAGACGGCCAAGGAGTTTCTTGAAGATAAGCTCAAATCTGCGCTCTGGCTGATAAAGAGCATAGAACAGAGGCGGCAGACCCTTTACAAGGTATCCAAAAGCATAGTTAAATTTCAGAGGGATTATCTGGATTACGGTATGGCCTATTTAAAGCCTCTGGTGCTGCGGGATGTCGCCCAAGATATCGAGATGCACGAATCCACCGTGAGCAGGGTGGTGACAAATAAGTATATTCATACTCCACAAGGATTATTCGAACTCAAGTTTTTCTTCCATAGCGGCATCAATTCCATGAACGGCGATACCGTATCCTCGGAGATCATCAAGCAATCGTTGCGGAAAATGATAGAAGAAGAAAATGGTGAAAAGCCGTTCACGGACCAGGAAATAGTTGAGCGCTTTAAAGGCATGCAGATTCATATAGCACGGCGTACCATAGCCAAGTACCGAAAAAAATTGAAGATACCGTCATCGGGCAGCAGAAAACGCCTTTTCAGTTTGAATAACAATTTGCACCACAAACGGGACGAGAAAGGGGCTTAGAAGACAGAAGAGGACCACCGGTCGGAAGGATTGGAGGGATAAGCCCGAATAGCTGAAGAAGCGAAACAGATATGATGCTTTATCAATAGCCGCTTTTATCATCAAGGGCATCTCTGCTCCTGATGATGTTGATGAGAGGATAGCTTTTTAATCCTATCTCACCTTGTTAGCCAAGGAGGTTCCATGTCCATACAAATAACCGCCAGGAATATCGATTTGACCGATGATATCAAGGAGCACGTGGAAAAAAAGTTGGGCAAATTGAATAAAATTATAGACGGCGCTCCAGATGTTCATGTTATACTTAGGGCCGAAAAGTTTCGGCAGATAGCAGAAGTCAAAGTTTTGGTCAACGGCGCCACCGTGCACGGCCAGACTCAAACGAACGACATATTCATTTCCTTGGACAGGGTTATCGATAAGGTCCAACGCCAGATAGTCGAAGATAAGCGCAGGATTGTAGCTATAAAGAGCAGGAAGAGCCATGAGAAAAAGGAGGTCCCTGAAGCAACGAGCGCCATGGAGGAACCGGAAGAGAACCCGGGTTCGGAAATTGTCAGGGGAATGCCATATTCGCGAAAACCCATGGCTCCCGAAGAGGCCCTGATGCAGCTCGAGACGCTGCAGAAAGATTTTATCCTGTTTATCAATTCGCAGACCAGTGAAGTAAACATGCTTCAAGAGAGGAAAGACGGTAAATATTGGCTTATAGAGCCGGAACCAAGATAGTAAGCGATTCACTGGCACTTTTTTTTGTTAACCCCGGCGCCCGATGAGCTTGCGGTGGGCGCTCTTTTTTTGTCCCCGAACGGAGGAAATTATGGGGGGTAGGAGTTTTCTTTTTACGTCTGAATCAGTTACAGAGGGCCATCCCGACAAAATGGCGGATCAGATTTCCGATGCGGTTCTGGACGCTATATTCGCTCAGGACCCTTACGGAAGGGTTGCATGCGAGACGCTGGTTACCACGGGTTTAACGTTAATCGCTGGTGAAATCTCCACGAATTGCTACGTGGACATACCCAAGGTGGCCAGGGAAACAATCAAGGAGATAGGATATATAGACGCCAGCTACGGCTTCGATTATCTGACCTGCTCTGTGCTGACCTCGATAGATGAGCAGTCCTCAGATATCTCGCAGGGGGTTACCGAAGGTGTTGGTCTGCACAAGGAGCAGGGTGCGGGAGACCAGGGATTGATGTTCGGTTATGCCAGCGATGAGACGTCTGAGTTAATGCCTGTTCCAATAATGCTTGCTCAGAAGCTTACCATGCGTCTTTCCGAGGTCAGGAAAAAAGATATCCTCAACTATCTGAGGCCGGATGGCAAATCTCAGGTCACCGTCGAGTACGTGGACGGTGTGCCCAGGAGGGTGGACACGGTGGTGATCTCCACGCAGCATTCACCCGAGGTTGCCATAGAAGATATGACCGAGGATATCATAAGGGAAATCATAACTCCTGTCATACCCCCGGAATTGATAGATGAGAAAAGGATAACTTACCACATTAACCCCACCGGGCGCTTCGTGGTAGGCGGACCGCAGGGAGATTGCGGGCTTACCGGACGCAAAATAATAGTGGATACTTATGGGGGAGTGGGTAGCCACGGCGGGGGATGCTTTTCGGGAAAAGACCCCACCAAGGTTGACAGGTCCGCTTCGTACATGGCGCGCCACGTGGCCAAGAATCTGGTGGCTGCAGGCGTAGCGAAAAAGTGTTCCGTGCAACTGGCCTACGCCATCGGGGTGGCTGATCCTGTCTCCATCATGGTCGATACTCACGGGACAGGGACTGTAGATGAAGACAAACTGATGCCGTTGGTGAGAGAACATTTTCCTCTGACCCCGTCCGGAATTATAAAGCACCTGGATCTCAGACGCCCCATCTACAAGAAGACCGCAGCTTATGGACATTTCGGCAGGAACGATCCTGAATTCACCTGGGAAAAGATTGATCAGGCCGAAGCCATCAGGAGCGATGCCGGCTTGTAAAAATTCATGGGAATAAAGATTTTATGGGCCCTCCCTGCGCCAAGGAGGGCCGAGTTTTCTTTGAAACTATTATAGAGCGCTGGAGGAAGCATGGATTACCACGTAAAGGACATCAATCTCGCGGAAGAGGGACGTTTGCGGATAGAATGGGCGAATCA
>CAYVLI010000279.1:0-4344 GCA_964452105.1 uncultured Nitrospinota bacterium | reverse complement strand
AGGCGGTATTAAGACATGTATGATCTGGGATTAGATGTAGGTTTCGGCTTCACCAAGGCCACCGATGGAGCTTCGTCCGTTACCTTTAAATCTCTGGTGGGGGAAGCCACAGACATACAGTTCTGGTCCTCCATGATAGCCCACGAACCCATGGAAAATTTACACGTCGCCGTGGATGGCAAGCAGTTTTTCGTGGGAGACATGGCCGAAAGACAGTCCACCGTTCGTTATTTCACGCTCGACCAGTCTGCGCTGTTCGATAACTCCCTCAAAGTGCTGGCGCTCACCGCAATGGGTAGCTTGAAAGGGGATTCCGACCAGATTAATCTTGTGACCGGGCTTCCGGTCGGCTACTACAAACAGTATAAAGACAGACTGAGCGATACTATAAAAGGGATGCAGCGCATCGACTTCCACTCTCGTGACGGAGCCAGAACAGAGAAATCGCTCATAATCAACAGAATCCAGATTATGCCCCAGCCCTTCGGGACACTATTTCACCTCATCATGAACGAACAGGGCCGAATCATCAACCCCGAACTGGCAAAACAGAAAGTGGGCATAGTGGACGTGGGGTTCAGGACCACCGATATCACCATATCCGACGGGTTGCGCTACGTGGAAAGGGGCAGCAAAACCGCAGACACGGGAATAGCCAAGGCCTTTTCCGTTATTTCCAAAAAGCTGGTGGAGCGGACCGGCGTAACAGTGGAGCTGTATCGCCTTTACGAAGCCGTAACCCGAGGCTCTATAAAAATAAAAGGCAAGGATTATTTGCTCAAAGAACTCAAAGAACAGATATTCGGTCAAATGGCCACCGTAATAGCCCAGGATTTAGAGCGCCTCTGGGCCGACGACTGGGACATAGATGCAGTCCTGCTAACCGGAGGAGGAGGCGCCGAACTAGCCGACCACCTCAAACCTCTTCTCCCGGCCAATGCTATAGTCGCCGAATCGAACGGCGATACCAGGATGTGCAACTCAAAAGGTTACCTGAAATTCGCCAGGTGGACATCTAAATCAAAAGAAGAAACAGCGCCAACATCCTCCCAATCATAACTAACCGCTCTTATCCGGTCACAACATAATACCAGTTATTATATTTTCCAGGTTATAACGGCTTGTCGCCATGAGGGTGAAGGGCCTCAACAGGCGGTCATTGTAGAAAAGCAAGTCGATATTTACGATAAAGACGAGCCACGGAAAAACGGAAAGGTCCTCCACTTGATCATCGACCTTCACGTACATACCAATCAAGCATCGCACAGCAACCTCGACCCTCATGAGCTCGTTCAAGAGGCGAAGAGGTTGATGCTGGATGGAGTATGCGTGACGGAGCATGATAGGGCCTGGGATATATACGAAGCCCGCCGACTGGCGGAAGAACTTCAATTCCTCTTCCTGAGAGGCATCGAGGTGAGCACCGATATGGGGCACATACTCGTTTACGGCCTCCATGAGTATCTCCCGGGTATTCATAAACTGGAGAAGATGAAGAGCATAGTGAACGAGTTGGGCGGCGCCATTATAATCGCTCATCCCTACCGAGGCTTCTGCAGGAAGTCGGGTGATGAATCCCTGTCGAGCTCATCTATCATGGAGGAAGCCCTCGAACAACCTTTTCTCGAATATGTGGACGGGCTTGAAGTGATGAACGGCGCCACCGAGGAGCCGGATAACCGTCTGGCGCTCAAGGTGGCAGGGAAGTTGGGCCTGGCTGCAGTCGGTGGCAGCGACGCCCACTCAAAGCTGGGGATAGGCTGCTTCGCGACCATGTTCGATGAGGAAATAAGAAACGAAGAAGACCTCATCAGGCAAATCAAGGCGAGAACATGCAGGCCGGCGAAAATGCGCCTTCCGGAAGGAGCCTCCCAGACCCTGAAGGATGAACATCCCTCCAACCTCAGATACACTCCCCTCCTATAGACAGACTGATTATTCCACGAAAAGAAACCAAATTAAAACGGGGGGAACCCTTCTTCAGAAACGGTTCCCCCCACCTTCTCATTGAACATCTTTATACGGCGGACCTCTCCACCTTAGCTTCATCTGAAAGAGTTTTCATCAAAGTTCACGTTCCAGCCGCTCCCCCTCGGATCCACGTACAAATTCTGGTCGTAATCGCCGACCTTCCTCTCGCCGAACTGCGTCTTGACGTAAGCCATAGCACTGACCCGATGCTCCCCGACGTCAAGGTTGGCCGGTGCAGTCTCATAGGGATGCAGGGTAAAATGGGGTATTTTGTTTAAGTCGTTGGTGGATGCATCCATGTAAACCCTGATATCCCACCTCGTGTTATTGGCAAATTCACCCACCGTGGGGTCCGCCTGGTATTGCCCCTTAGGGTAAGTCACGGCCGCCGTCCTCGAAGGCTGGCTCTCCTGCGACCGGGCCGCTTCGGCATCTCTGCGCGCCTCATCGGCATCTCTCTCCGCCGCCTCACGAGCTACCTGCTGCTTCTGGATGACATCACCCACCAGCGCCCCCGTGAGGCCGCCCGCCGTCGCACCTATCACCGTGCCCGTAGTACTGCGCCCGGCGGCCTGACCCACCAACGCACCCGCCGCCGCACCTATGACCGCTCCCTTCTGTGTAGTCGTAGTAGTGCATCCGGCCGCTACCATGCCCAAAATGGCAAAAATTATCAACCATTTACCGCTTCTTCTCATGTCTCCACAACCTCCCATGCATTCTTGAAAAGTTCTATATTGTTTGCACCTAACTCTAATATACAAACAAACTCATGCTTTGCCACCGCTTAAAAAATGTGATGCTGAAACCATTCCTCTCTTTTTCACTTCAATAGACGCTCATGCAGTTGTTAATATTCGTCCTTCCCTTCCTTTTCTTCGTTCCACAAAAATTTAAAGCCTTCATCCAGCCCGCGATCCGCCTCCCGAAAGAGAAGCGCCTTGCAGGCATCGTTAATCCAATGCCTTTTCCCTTGATATAAATAGATGGACTCTATACTATTATCAAAGTAGACGAATTTTGCAGACCATCTGTTTCACATAAGCGTCAGCAAAATGAAGAGAACGGTGTTTCAGGGCTCAGGTGCTCCTTATGACTGTTTCACCGGCTGAAAAGAACCTCATCGAAGTGGTAGCAGACTATATTTCTGTGGCCAAATACCTAACCGTCCTCTCAGGCCACGCCGTATCCACCGAAAGCGGCGTTCCACCCTTTAAACTCACCGATGAAGAGAGATGGGACCCTCAGATAGAAAGGTTCATGCAAGGTTATGAGCTCTTCAAGGAGGACCCTGAGGAGTACTGGAAACTTTATCGTAATCCCCCCGACTTCTTCAAGACAAGACGCCGGCTTCAGGAAACAGCACAGCCGAACCCCGTTCACCTGGCCATGAAAGAGCTGGAAGACCTGGAAGCGGTTAAATTTCTGGTCACAGAAGCTCCCGATGGCCTTTACCGAAAAGCAGGCTTCAGGAACCTCACGGAGATTCACGGAAGCATCCATAAGATGCGCTGCGGCCAGTGCGACGCCAGATACGAACGCGATGAATTCAATAACGGCGATGTCCCTCCCGTATGCCCTGCATGTCAGGGCTACATGAAGACCGATGTGGTGCATTTCGGCGAGCCTATACCCGAAGACGTGTTGCAGTTGTGCAACGATGAGGCCTCCAGATCAGACATGATGCTGGTAGTTGGTTCCAATGCCGAAATCTACCCTGCTGCCGCCCTTCCCCTCATGATCAAACAGAAAGGCGGCAGATTGGCTGAAATAAACCAGGAACAGACCTCCATTTCCCTCTCCTGTGACGTTTCACTCCGCGGAAAACCGAGCGAACTGCTTCCCTTGCTGGTAGATGCTGTAAAAAAAAGGGCCTGAACCTTTAATTATCATAGATTTAGTTAAATCGATCCATAGAGGTTGGCAGAAGCAAGGACAAACATTTCTCATCATCAGTCAACCCATTAATAATTTAATCATCAAAGACGAACCCGCCCTGAAGGGGTTCGGTTATGCTAAATCCTGAAAAGATAGAAGTAATCTTATCGAAAAAGTATCTGCACTGGCTCCTGAAACTGCTGACCAGACAAAGAGAGGACGGCACGTGCGCACTGCAAATGATCTTCCGAACTTACTGCAAGGAAAGTCTGCAACTGAGGGTCAAACTCAAATACCTCCTCTTCTACCTGATAATCGATGCCATGAGAAGCCGCGCTGGGACCAGCAAACAGTTCCTCAAGGAGGCGGTTTTAGGACAGGGCCCCGTAGCCAGGGCCCTGATCAATGCCACCCGAAGCGTGGGCGTCTACGGATTGCTAAAACCCCAGCGCTTCTTCTCCCCTATGCTGGTAGTCTGGAACTACACCCAGGCTT
>CAYVLI010000278.1:1792-4377 GCA_964452105.1 uncultured Nitrospinota bacterium | reverse complement strand
CTGGCCAACGGCCAGACCGGGCTCAGCATGGCTCTTGACCTGCCCACCCAACTGGGACTGGACTCCGATGATGAAAAGGCTTACGGCGAGGTGGGAAGGGTAGGGGTGGCCATAGATTCTCTGCTGGACATGGAGAAGATATTCGAGGGCATACCTCTTGACAAAATAAGTACGTCCTTCACCATAAACTCCACCGCCAACATACTGCTGGCCATGTATCTCGCCGTAGCCGAAAAGCAGGGCGTAGCTCAGGAAAAGGTTCGAGGTACGGTGCAGAACGATATCCTCAAGGAGTACCTGGCGCGGGGCACCTACATCTTTCCTCCCAGGCCGTCCATACGGCTTATAGGAGACACCATAGAATACTGTCTTGAGCACGTCCCCAGGTTCAATGCGGTTAACGTGGCAGCCAGCCACATGCGTTCCGCCGGCGCCACGTACATCCAGGCCACGGCCTATATGATGCTTGACGCACTGGAATATATAAGGGAAGTGCTCGAGAGGGGCTACAAGATAGACGATTTTGCGGGAAACATCTCATTCCTTTCGGGAGCCAACAGCGACTTCTACGAGACCATAGCCAGGCTTAGGGCCTCCCGTCGACTCTGGGCCAGGATCATGAAAGAAAAGTTCGAGGCGCAAGCACCCAGGTCTATGATGTTCAGGATGGCCACCGGCGGCGACTGCCTGACGATGACCGTGGAGCAACCTCTCATAAACATAGCTCGCATAACCCTTCAGGCGCTTTCCGACGTACTCGGGGGGACCCAGTCCATGCTTCTCCCTGCATACGACGAAGCCTATGCCATACCCACGGAAGAATCGGCGCGCATCTCTCTGCGTATCCAGCAGATAATAGCCGGCGAAGCTGGCATAACCAACGTGGTGGATCCCTTCGCGGGCTCCTATTTCATAGAATCGCTGACCAATCAGGTGGAAAAAGAGATCGTAGCCGTGATGGAGAAAGTCGAAGAAAACGGCGGTATGGTCACCGCTATCGAGAAGGGAACCATTCAGCGGGAGATGGCCCGACAGGCCAGAGAAATTCAGAGAGAGATAGACCAGGGTATCAGACCTATGGTGGGGCACAACTGCTACAGGGTGGAAGAGCGAATCGAGGAATACGAAGCCGATATGTTCACCATGGACCCCGCCGTTTATGAACGGCAAACAGAGCGACTCGAGGAAGTTCGCTCCAGCCGCGATCAGGCGCTGACCGACGAGAAGCTCGATGCATTGCGTCGGGCGGCACAGGGAACGTCGAGCACCATGCCCTGTCTAATCGACGCCGTCAAAGCTTACGCCACCGTAGGCGAGATAACCGCGGTGCTGAAAGAAGTTTTCGGAGAATACCGCCAGCCCACGGTATTCTGATAATTCAATTTTACGCTCTCAAGCCGCAGACGGCAATTGCAGGGCGATCCTCGCGATCGCCCAATTTCAATATGGAGGCTGATGATGGCAGGACCACTGGCAGGAGTGAGAGTCCTCGACCTGACACGGGCGCTGGCAGGACCTTACGGAGCGATGATACTGGGAGACCTGGGCGCCGAGATAATCAAGATCGAGGGCCCCGGCGGCGATTTCACAAGGAAAGTCCCCCCCCATTTCCATCTGGGTTTAAGCATGTACTTCTTATCCATGAACCGCAACAAAAAAAGCGTGGGCATCAATCTGAAAAGCGAGCAGGGGAGAGAAGTGTTTTACCAGTTGGTGGAGCAGGCCGATGTCGTCTTCGACAACTTCAGGGCCGGAGTGACCACAAAGCTCAATATCGATTACGAGACCCTCAAAGCATATAATCCCCGTATAATAACCTGCTCCCTTTCCGGCTACGGCGCCAAAGGGCCCCTCTCCAGTCAACCCGCCTACGACCTCCCCATACAGGCCTTCAGCGGCGGCATGAGCTTGACCGGTGAACCGGGGAGACCTCCCGTTCGTGCGGGAATACCCATCGCGGATCTATGCGCTGGCATGTTTGCAGCTCAGGGCATCATGGCCGCCCTCTATTCCCGTGAAAAGACGGGGAAGGGGCAGCCGATAGAGACTTCGCTGTTGGGAGGTCAGATCGGCATGCTGGCTTACATGGCGGGATACTACTTTAAATCGGGGCAGATTCCCGGGCCCGTGGGCTCGGGGCATCAGACGACCGTTCCCTATGGCGCCTTCAAGACCACCGACGGCTGGATAGCGCTTTCCGGAGGTCAGGACCAGTTCTGGCCCAAGCTCTGCAAGGCCCTGGAAATGGATGGGATGGCTGATGACGAAAGGTTCCACAATAAGAAGCGGCGCCAGGAGAACAAGGATGTTTTGCATGGATTGTTATCGGGAGAGTTTGAGAAAAAAAGCACCGAGGAATGGCTTAACATACTGAGAGATTACGATATCCCTGCTGCGCCCGTCCAGAATCTGGAGCAGGCGCTGAACCATCCCCAGGTGCTTGAGAATAATCTGGTGCTTACGCTCTCGCCCCCCGAAGGACCGCCCATAAAGGCCGTGGGAAACCCCGTTAAGATGCCCGCCATATCGGAAGAGGATTATACTTATCCCCCCTCGTTGGGCCAGCACACCGATGAAATCCTCTC
>CAYVLI010000278.1:0-1692 GCA_964452105.1 uncultured Nitrospinota bacterium | reverse complement strand
AGGGTGGCCGCTACGGCGCCCATAGAGGTGATGAGGTCATATCCCAGACCCGTGATCACCAGAGACGCCAGCAGGAAGGTGCCCGTATATAATACGAAGAAACCAGTGGCTCCGTGTATCACCTCAGGAGGGATGGGCTCCCCGCTCATCTTCATGCTGATGACCGCCTTGGGATGCACCAACCTGTACAGCTCGTGGTATCCCTGCTTGATGAACATGAGCATGCGCCCCTGTTTTATGGCGCCTCCCGTGGAGCCGGCACAGCCTCCCATGAAAATCAGAATGAAGAGCAGCATCCGTGAGAGAGCGGGCCACTGTTCATAGTCGGCGGTGCCGTAACCCGTAGTGGTCGTCATTGAGACCACCTGAAATACCGAGTATCTGAATGCTTTGGCAAGGGAGCCGTAGAGGTCTATCCTGGTCTGTAAGGTTATTATCAACGTAGCAGCCGCCAGCACCGAAACATAAAACAGAAATTCACTGTCCTTAAAATATGCCTTCGGTTTCCCCGTGAGCGCCTTGTAGTGCAGGGTAAAGTTAACTCCGGCCAGAAACATGAACACGGTTATAACAGAATCGACGTAAACGCTTTCGAAAGCGCCGACGCTCGCCATCCTGGTGGAAAAGCCTCCGGTAGCCATGGTGGTAAAGGTGTGGGCAACTGCATCATAAAGTGAGAGTCCGCCAAGGTAGAGAAGAACCGCCTCTGCGGCCGAGAAAACCAGGTACGTAACCCACAGCAGCCTCGCAGTTTCCCTTATCCGCGGGCGGAGCCTGTCCGGTGTGGGGCCTGGGACTTCCGCCCGGAACATCTGCATTCCGCCTACCCCAAGAGCGGGCAGAATTGCCAGAGAGAGAACGATAATCCCCATGCCGCCCAGCCACTGTATGAGAGCCCGCCAGAACAGTATGCCGTGGGGCTGCGCTTCTATGCTTTTAATCACCGTTGCGCCGGTGGTGGTGAACCCGGACATGGATTCGAAGACGGCGTCGCTTAAACCGCCGAAAGTACCGTAAAACAGGAAAGGCAGGCTGCCGAAAAAAGCCGCGGAGAGCCACCCCAGAGAGACCACCGCGTAAGCTTCTCTGTTACCCATTTCGCCTGACTGTTTGAAGAACAGTATTAGGATAAGCCCGGTACAGATAGCTATTACGGAGGAGTAAGAAAATGCCTGGATATCGGCCTCATCGAAATAGATCGAGACACCCAGAGGTATCAGCATGCTGAGGCCGACGGCTGCTGTTAGCACACCGATTATGAAAAGGATAACCCTGTAATTCACCGTTTTTTACATCAAAAGTCCGGTTTGAAGTAATGTGTAGAATTTCATGGTCCGAACAGGGTCATAACCTTCTTCAGGTTTTCCGGAAGAGTGAATACGATGACCCTGTCTCCCGGTAGTATCACGTCATCACCATGAGGGATGATCACCTTTTCGCCTCGAACGATCGCTCCTATCAAGGAACCCCGGGGGGTCTTCAGTTTTTTCAGCGGCAGTCCCACACACTTTGAGGTGGCCGCAGCAGCTATCTCCAGGGTTTCGGCCTTATCTTCGAGCAGGGTAGCCAGAGAAACGATCCTGGATTTTCGGATTAATTTTAAAATAAAATCAGCAGTCAGCTTCAAGGGGTTAATCGGCACATCAATACCCAGCGATGAGGCCAGCGGAACGAACGCTTCATCGGTGATAA
>CAYVLI010000277.1:0-4381 GCA_964452105.1 uncultured Nitrospinota bacterium | reverse complement strand
CCTCCGGGATATACTACCCGCTTCCGGTTCACCTTCAGAAAGCTTACGGTTACCTGAAAATAAGAGAGGGCAGCTACCCGTTTTCAGAAGAAGCTGCACGGCAGGTGCTGAGCTTGCCCCTGTGGCCCGAAATGGAGGATGGGGTTATAGAACACGTGGTGCAGAGGCTAAAACAGCAGTAAGGGCCGCTTGATGTATATTTTAGCGGCTCGGCCAAACAACAAGGAAAGCCTGACCGCCAAACCCGTTTCCAGGGGAACCCTATGGATGCTCAAGAACTGAAAGAAAAGATTCGCTCCAGGAAAGCCAAAATAGGAATTCTTGGCCTGGGCTACGTGGGCCTGTCTCTGGCGGTGGAATTTGCGAGGTCTGGTTTTAACGTCATCGGCGTGGAGATTGATGAGAAACGGGCGAAAGCGGTGAACAGCGGTCGCAGCCACAGCATAGACGTAACGGACTCCTCCCTGAAACCTCTTGTCGAAGAGGGACGACTGAGGGCCGTGCTTTCCTTCGACCTTCTCGATGAAATGGATTCCATAAGCGTCTGCGTCCCCACACCGCTGCGCAAGACTATGGAGCCGGATATCTCCAACATTATAGCGGCCACATCGGAGATAAAAAAGAGGCTCAGGAAGGGACAGCTGATAGTCCTGGAAAGTACCACATACCCGGGTACGACGGAGGAGGTCATGCTCCCCGAATTGTCTTCAACAGGGCTGAAGGTCGGTAAAGATTTTTTCCTGGCTTTCTCCCCTGAGAGGGTGGACCCCGGGAACTCTGTCTACTCCACAAATAACACTCCCAAGGTTATCGGGGGAGTGACTCCGGAATGCGCCGACATAGCCGAGCTCCTTTACCAGCAGGTGGTGGAAAAGGTAGTGGTGGTGAATAGCGCCAGGAGCGCAGAGATGGTCAAGCTGCTGGAAAACACCTTCAGGGCGGTCAACATCGGCCTGGTCAACGAAGTGGCTCTAATGTGCGCCCGCCTGGAAGTGAACGTGTGGGATGTCATAGAAGCAGCCTCCACCAAACCCTTCGGCTTCATGCCTTTTTACCCCGGCCCCGGGCTGGGAGGGCACTGCATACCGGTGGACCCACAATATCTCTCCTGGAAGCTGAGGACGTTAAACTACAAAGCCCGTTTCATCGATCTGGCGGAAGAGGTGAACATGGAGATGCCCTATCACGTGGTCAACCTGATCACGGAGGGCTTGAACCGCCTGAAGAAGTGCGTCAACGGGTCCCGGATACTGGTGCTGGGGGTGGCCTACAAGAAGGATGTAAACGATTACAGGGAATCACCGGCGCTGGATGTCATCCGCATTCTCCAGGAAAAGGGCGCTATGGTAAAATTCCATGACCCTTATATAAAGACCCTACCTCCGATATATGATGTGGAACGCACTGAGGTAGAGGACAGTGAACTCGATAGCTACGATTGCGTGGTGATCACGACCGACCACAGCGCCTATGACTACAAAAAGATAGTAGAAAAATCTCGGCTCATAGTGGATACCAGAAACGCCACACGAGGCATTGCGGATAGAGGAAATATCATCACCCTGTGAAAGGAGTGTTGCTCGATGGGGATATGCGTGGTGGGCACCGGATACGTCGGCCTGGTCACCGGTGCGGCTTTCGCCGAATTGGGTAATGACGTCATCTGCGTCGACGAGGATACAACAAAGGTCGAAACTCTCCAACGAGGCCGGATTCCCATCTATGAACCCGGATTGGGCGCAATAGTAACGAAAAACCTGAACAACAAAAGGCTCCGCTTCACCAGCATACTGAGCGAGGGATTAAAGGAATCCCAGGTCATATTCATCTGCGTGGGCACCCCTCCGGGAGAAGGCGGCAAGCTGGACCTCTCCATGCTGAAGCGGGCGGCCAGAGAAATAGCCGGCTATATAGACGGATACAAGCTGATAGTAATAAAAAGCACAGTCCCCGTCGGCAGTTGCAAGAAGGTGCACGACATAATTCTTGAGAACGCCCCACAATCTTCCCATACGAACTTTGATGTGGTCAGCAACCCCGAGTTCCTGAGAGAAGGCTCCGCTGTTGCCGATACGCTCAACCCGGACCGCATAGTCCTGGGAGTCCCCAACGCTAAAGCGGCCACCATCCTGTTAGAACTCTACAAGCCCTTCGGCAAGCCCTTCATAATAGTCGATGTGCCCAGCGCCGAGATGGTCAAATACGCTTCAAACGCATTCCTGGCCATGAAGATATCTTTCATCAATACCCTATCGGATTTGTGCGAAGCAGTGGGGGCTAACGTCAACCACGTGGCGGACGGCGTGGGCATGGACAGACGCATAGTACGGGATTTCCTCAACGCAGGGCTGGGCTACGGCGGCTCCTGCTTTCCCAAGGATCTGGCCGACCTCATTAGCACCTTCAAGGAGTTCGGCTGCGAAGCCTCCCTATTAAAGGCGGTTAAAAGTGTCAACGACCAGCGGGTGCCCCGGTTCATGAACAGAATTGCCAAAAAGATAGACCTCGAAGGAAAAGTAACCGCGGTGCTGGGGCTCTCCTTTAAACCCGAGACGGACGACATACGCGCGGCCAAATCGCTGGAGATAATAGACTTCCTTTTACAGGATGGGGCGAACGTCAGAGCCTACGACCCCAACTCCGGCGCCATGGACAAAGTTAAAGAACTTTACCCGCAGGTAAACTTTCAGGACGACGCATACGGCGCTGCGGAGGGGGCGGAAGTCCTGCTGATAGTGACCGAGTGCAGGGAATTTCAACAGCTCGATCTGCAGAAGATAAAAGAGAAGATGGCCCGGCCTGTTGTGTTCGACGGCAGGAACCTGTTCCACCCCGAGAGCATGAGGGATATGGGTTTCGAGTATTTCAGCATCGGCAGACCGGACTGACCGCAATGCTAAAGCGGAGAGTCCGGAGCACCATCACCTCGAATAGAAAACCTTAATGTTATAAGTATAAGGGAGCAATGAAGAGCTCTCCGATTCAGGGAAGAAAGGCTATATCATGGAAAAAAGAATGAGGCGAAGCGTACTATATGTTCCCGGCTCCAGCGAAAAGATGCTGGGCAAGTCCACCGGCCTCGATGCGGACGCCCTCGTCCTGGACCTCGAGGATGGGGTGGCCGAGGCGCAGAAGGACACCGCCCGCAGACAGGTGCTGGAAGCGCTGAGCGCCATCGACTTCGGCGAGAAGGAAAAGATAGTCCGCATAAATGCGCTCAGCACCCCATTCGGCCATGCCGACCTGGAGACCATTGTCCAGGGCAAACCCGATTCCATCCTTATCCCCAAAGTAAACGGGCCCGCGGAGATGCTGGAGGTGGACTACATTATCACCCACCTGGAGGACAAACACGGCATACCCACAGGCCACATAAAACTCATGAACATGGTGGAGACGCCCGCCGCGGTGCTCAACCTCCCCGCCATCGCCACCTGCACGCCTCGCACCACGGCTCTCTGCTTCGGGGCGGCCGACTTCATGAAGGAGACCGGGGGCCGCATCACCAAGGAGCGCAAGGAGGCGCTGTTCGCGCTGACGCAGATGGTTCTCGCCGCCAGGATAGCGGGCATTGACGCCATAGACTCCCCCTACTTCAACATCAAGGACGAAGAGGCCCTCATCAAGACCACGGAGATGGTGCGCGACCTCGGCTTCGACGGCCGCTGCGTCATCCACCCCTCCCAGATAGGGCCGGTGAACCGCATCTTCAGCCCCTCCCCCGAGGAGGTCGAGTACGCTCAAAAGGTCATCGAAGCCTACAAGGAGGCCGAGGCCACGGGCAGGGGCACCATCGCCCTAGAGGGGGAGCTCATCGAGGCGCTCCACGTGGAATTAGCCAACAGAACGCTCAAGATAGCCCAGCGCGCAGGGCTGGTCTAACTGACAGATATGCTGTCTGGTGCGGAGACCTCACGGCACGGCAAATAGGGTATCTTATGGAACTCGACTTTCTCGCCATCGGCGCACATCCAGACGACGCGGAGATCGGCTGCGGCGGCCTTCTGATAAAAATGAAAGAGCTGGGCTACCGGACGGGAGTCCTCCACCTCACCCTGGGCGAAATGGGCTCCAGGGGCGATGCGAAAACCAGGGCGAGGGAGATAGACCGGGCGGCCAAAGTCATGGGGCTGGACCACGTCGAAGTCCTCGACTTCAAGGACTGCCAGGTCACCGATGACTATGAGAGCCGCCTGAAAGTGGCAGAAGCCCTGCGCAGGGTCAGGCCGAAGATACTCCTGGGCCCCTATTGGGCCGGGACGCCTGGGCGCGGCCTGGGACACTCGGACCACATCACCTGCGGCAACCTCGTCCTGCACGCCGCCAACTTCGCACACCTGGCCAAGCTCCCCATCGAAGGGGAAGCGGTGGAAATCAACCG
>CAYVLI010000276.1:0-4387 GCA_964452105.1 uncultured Nitrospinota bacterium | reverse complement strand
CCGTTCAGGGAATGAACCAGCTCGGGCCTCGATTTTGCATCCTTTTTGTACCTTATGCGCATACGGCGGGTCTGAAAATCTTCATAGTTGCTGCAGGAGGATATCTCTCTGTACTCCTGGTCGCTGGGAAGCCATACCTCTATGTCGTAGGTCTTGGCGGAGGCGAACCCGAGGTCGCCCGTGCACAGGGTGATAACGCGATAGTGCAGGTTAAGCTTCTTCAAGACTTCTTCAGCATCCTTTGTGAGGGCTTCCAGCTCTTCGTATGAGCTTTCCGGCGCTGCGAGCTTCACCATCTCCACCTTATCGAACTGATGCTGGCGGATGAGGCCCCGGACATCCTTACCGTATGAGCCGGCCTCGCGCCGGAAACAGGGGCTGTAGGCGACGTATTTCACCGGGAGTATGTCTGCCGAAAGCACTTCGTCGCGATGTATATTGGTCACCGGCACTTCTGCGGTGGGTATAAGAAAATATTCGTCGTCTTCGATGCGGTAAAGGTCTTCCTCAAAACCCGGCAATTGACCGGTGCCCGTCATGCTGTCGCGGTTCACCATAAAGGGTGTGAGCACCTCCTTGTAGCCGTGCTGTGTGGTGTGCAGGTCCAGCATGAAGTTGCAAAGTGCCCGTTCGAGACGCGCTCCGAGACCTGTATAGAGGGGGAAGCTGGAGCCTGCTATCTTGCTGGCGCGTTTTAAATCTATTACCCCCAATCCTTCGCCCACGTCCATGTGACTGCGCGGGACGAAGGAGAGCGCCGGGGGTTTCCCCCATCGCCGGATCTCAGGGTTATCTTCCGAGTTCTTTCCCTGGGGGACGGAATCGTCCTGCACGTTAGGTATGAGGAGGAGAGCCGCGTGCTGTTCTTCTTCCATCTCCTTAAGGCGTTTTTCCATACTGCTTATCTTCTGGGAGACGCCTTTCATACCCCGCTCCAGGTCCTTGGTTTTCTCCCCCGTCTTCTTCATGGCGCCTATCTGCCGGGAAGTCTCGTTGAGGTTCCGCTGCAGCGCCTCCTTCTCCTGTATTAGAGCTCGGCGCTCTTCATCCTTCTCCAGCAAAGCGTCTATATCGACCGGATAGCCGCGCTCTTTCATCTTGTTTTTTATCAGAGCCGGATTTTCCCGAATGCGCCTTATATCAAGCATTTACCCTTTCCTCAAGATTGGAATCCACCCGTTAATGCAGCCTCTTCACGGGCCTATACAATAATCTCCTCGTGCGCTTCCTTTTTCTCCTCCAGGCGGGCCACGCTGACTATATGGTCACCTTCATCCATATTCATGATCTTGACACCCATGGTGTTGCGGCCTATCACGCTGATTTCTTTTACCTGGGTGCGCAGCGTCTTACCCTCTTTGGATACGAGGAGTATCTCGTCATCGTCGTGCACCTGACGGGCGCTGACCACCGGGCCGTTCTTCTCGCCTACCCTCGTATTTATCAGGCCTCTACCGCCTCTGCTCTGAACACGGTATTCCTCTACCGCTGTACGCTTGCCGTATCCCTGCTCGGTCACCGTAAGAATACTGGCCCCGGGCATCACGACCTGCATGCTGACTATCATGTCTTTTTCACCAAGCTTTATGCCGATGACTCCACGCGCCAACCTTCCCATGGGCCTCACGTCCCTTTCTTTACATCTCAGCGCCAGTCCGTTCCTGGTGGCCAGAAAAATTTCCTGGTTGCCGTCGCTATGCCGTACGGAGATCAACTCATCCCTCTCGTCCAGGGTTAGAGCGATGATACCTCCGGCGCGTGGTTTGGAAAAGGCACTTAAATTCGTCTTCTTGATGATGCCCTTCATGGTGGCCATGATGAGATATTTGTCGTCGGCGAACTCGCGGACCTTTATCATGGCGGTTACGGTCTCACCGGGGTCGAGTTTGAGCAGGTTGACTATGGCCTTGCCCCGCGCCGCCCGGTTAGTCTGAGGAAGCTCGTGCACCTTAAGCCAGTGAACCTTGCCGATGTTGGTGAAAAAGAGGATGTAATGGTGGGTGGAGGCGACGAAAAGGTGCTCGACGTAGTCTTCCTTCTTCACATCCATTCCGGAGACGCCCTTTCCGCCTCGCCGCTGGCTTCTGTAAAGCGTCAGGGGGGTGCGCTTTATGTAATCGGTCTGGGTGACGGTGACCACCATCTCCTCCTCGATTATCAGATCCTCGAAGTCTATCTCTTCCGTCTCCTCTATGATCTCGGTCTGCCGCTGGTCTGCGTACTTTTTTCTGACCTCGAGAAGCTCCTCTCTGACAACCTCCCTTACCTTTGCTTCACTGGCCAGTATGGCCTCCAACTCTTTTATCTTCTCCTGAACCTGGCGAAGCTCCTCGAGCACCTTGTCCCGCTCCAGCGCGGTGAGCCGCTGGAGCCGCATATCCAGAATGGCTTTGGCCTGAATCTCGGTGAGGTCGAAGCGGCCCTGGAGCCCGGAGGAGGCCGTGGCGGGGGAATCCGAACCCCTGATGAGGGCTATCATCTCATCTATGTTCTCTATGGCCACCTTCAGGCCTTCCAGGATATGGGCCCGCTCCATGGCCTGGCGGTGTTCATACCTGGTGCGCCGGATGATCACCTCGCGCCTGTGGTCGAGGAAGTGTCGCAGCAACTGGGTGAGGTTCAGGACGCGAGGCTGGTTATTGACCAGGGCCAGCAGGATTATGCCAAAGGTGGTCTGCATCTGGGTATGTTTGTAGAGCTGGTTCAGGATGGGGCGCGCGGTCTCGTCTCTCTTAAGCTCCAGGACCACGCGCATGCCCTCGCGGTCTGACTCGTCGCGAATCTCGCTGATGCCGGTTATTTTCTTGTTCCGCACAAGGTCTGCTATGCTCTCCACCAGGCGGGCCTTGTTCACCTGATAGGGAATTTCGGTTATGACTATCCGTTCCCGGCCGTTTTCTTTTTCCTTCTCGGTGACCGCCCTTGCGCGAAGCTGGATGCGCCCCCTGCCTGTGCGGTAAGCTTCGTGTATCCCCCTTCGGCCATGGATGAATGCGCCGGTCGGGAAATCGGGTCCGCTTATGCATTCCATCAGATTCTCAACGGTGGCGCCCGGGTTCTCCAGGAGCATGACCAGTGCGTCCACCACTTCCCCCATGTTGTGTGGGGGTATATTTGTAGCCATGCCCACTGCTATGCCGGAGGAGCCGTTTACCAGCAGGTTGGGTATCCTGGTTGGGAGGACAAGCGGCTCGCGCATGGTCTCATCGTAGTTGGGCCCGAAATCGACCGTCTCCTTGTCCAGATCGGCCAGTATGTCCTGGTCGATGGCGGCCATGCGCACCTCGGTGTACCGCATTGCGGCGGGGGGATCGCCGTCCACGGAGCCGAAGTTCCCCTGGCCGTCCACCAGGGGGTAACGCATGGAAAAGCTCTGGGCCATGCGAACTATGGTGTCGTAGATTGCGGCGTCTCCGTGGGGGTGATATTTACCCATGACGTCGCCCACGAGCCTGGCCGCCTTCTTGTAGGCCCGGTTGTGCGCCAGGCCCATCTCACTCATGGCGTAGAGTATGCGGCGATGGACCGGTTTCAGGCCGTCGCGGGCATCCGGCAGCGCCCTGCCCACTATGACGCTCATGGCGTAGTCCAGGTAGGACTGCCGCATTTCGTCTTCAATATTTACAGGAACCCTGGCTTCCTGCTGCATTTCTCACCCTCTCTCAACTCTTCAAACTATCTCTAGCACCTCTTATTAAAGCGTCAAAGTGATTTACAGAATCTCGTACCACTACGCCGTTGACACACGGGCAACCACCTCAAAAGTAGTAAAGAAATCCTACGCTAATCTTCTCCTCCCTTGGTGGGAGGGGTTAGGGGAGGATGGAAGAAACATGTATTTTTTATTACCTCTAATACCCCTTCGGTTTGCTGTATAACCTCATTATTCCAAAACCTTAAAACTCTAAATCCTTGCTTTGTGAACCAGCTATCCCTTTCTATATCCTTTTCCCTCTCCTTTTCTACAGCATGCTGCGCGCCATCGATTTCTACGACTATACGCTTTTCAAAACATACAAAATCTACAACATAATTTCCAATTGGCTGTTGCCTCCTGAATTTAAAACTTTCTAATTGCCTCGCCTTCAAATGCTTCCACAATAACCTCTCGGCATCCGTGGGTCTTTTTCTAAGTACTTTAGCGATTTTATGGATATTAGCCTGCATCTTTGTGTTCGCCCTCGCTCTGACCCTCCCCAAGTATGTATAACCGTCTATGAAGGAGAGGATCTAAAGAAACAGCTAATGAAATTTTTTCCTTAACCTCCTGGGTTATAAAACGGTTCCTATGCTTGATATATAAACTTCATATACATGAGTATATAAATAACCGCGTATAATCTTATTGCTTAAGTAAACTTCCCCTCCCTTGATGGGAGGGGATAAA
>CAYVLI010000275.1:1343-4391 GCA_964452105.1 uncultured Nitrospinota bacterium | reverse complement strand
GGAACCCTGTCCCCGTAGCAACGGGGCCATCCATATCGGGCGCCTTCCTCTATCAGATTAAGCTCATCCGGCGGCAGATCATCTCCCAGCCAGTCGCGGCCATTGTCGGTGGCCCACATTGCGCCGGTGGTGTCCCAGACGAAACCCACCGGGTTCCTCAATCCACTGGCGAATAGGCGGCCATTTTCTCCATCAGGCTCGAAGACCATGATGGATGCCCTCCTGTGGTCTTTCTCAATGCATACGTTACATGAGGACCCAATGGATAGATACATCTTTCCATCGGGCCCAAAGCCTATCGTACGCGTCCAGTGCCCGCCATCCGAAGGGAGGTCTGGCGCTACCACTTCCATGTTTTCTCCTTTAAGATCAGTGTCCTCATCCGTAAAGCGAACCACTCTTCCTTCTTCGGCCACATAGACATACCCGCCGTAAAAAGCTATTCCATGCGGATTATGCAAGCCATGGGCGAATATTACTCTTTCATCGGCTTTTCCATCCCCGTCCTTGTCCGGCAGTACGACTACTTCACCCCTGCGCGGGACGGTCACGTAAAGGCGGCCCGCTCCATCGAAAGCCATGAAGCGTGGAGAGCCCAATCCGGAGGGAAAAACTGCTATATGGAATCCTGGGGGAAGCTTGAGCTTTCTCTCCGCCGCCACTGACGCTGGTCTGTGGATGAAGACTGATAAGATCAGCAGCAGCATGAGAGTTTTCATGTCCGGAGTATCAGGCCTTCTAAAAACGTTCATGAACTTGCCTCGGAAGTTATCTAACCGTGGATTTCTATGACGTCCTCGTCTTCAAGGATGTGATCAGCGGAGACCTTCTGGCCGTCATACTTGTTCTCCCCCCATATCCGGGCGTATTTGAGCTTTCCGACTAAATCCTTATGTATCTTCCGGGCCAGATCTTTAACGGTACTGCCTCTGGGGAGAACATATGGTTTTTCTCTGTCTGCTTCTTTCCCGGGTACTTTCGTGTAGGCTCTCACCAAATCCAGGCATTCGAAGAGCTCCTTTCCGAGGCCCTGCAGGTTTAATCCCTTTAACGCCGAAAGCACATAAATGTTAAGCCTGTCCCCGCAGCTCGAGTGCATCTCCCTGAGTCCTTCCCCGGCTCCGGGAAGGTCGGCCTTCGTCCCCACCACCATGGCTTTTCTAACGATATCGCCCGGGCCTGCCGAGTCTTCCGAAGGTGTCCCTTCGAGGCATATTCTTTTACTTTGAAGATCCTCTACCATTAGCTCAAGCTGTACAACAGGGGCATCCGCCAGGTCCACCACCAGCATGAGCATATCGGCGTTTCTAAAAAAGTTGTACAACCAAGTCTCCACCGATTCATCCATTATGGGCGGCAGGTCTATCAACTGTATCTGGACGTTATCGACCATGAGCATTCCGGGTGCAGGAATACGGGTGGTGTATGGGTATTCTGCCACCCTGGTCTCGGCGTTCGTAAGAGTTTTAAGAAGAAGTGATTTGCCCGCGTTGGGCAGCCCTGCCATTACCACCTGGGCCGCCCCCTCCTTGTTTACCTGATGTAAGCTCCCTCTTTTTCCCGCCTTGGAGCCGGTTTCCGCTTCCTCACGCAGCCTGGATAACCGTTTGCGCAGATGCCCTATCAGCTTGTCGGTGCCCTTATGGTGGGGGATGATGGCGAGCATAGCCTCTACGATTTGAAGCTTTTCCTGAGGTGTTTTAGCTTCCCTCAGCTTCTTCTCGGCTTCGAAATACTGAGGTGGCAAATTGGCGGGCATTTTGGTCTTAACATATAAAGTAAAGGGATTGATGAGAAAAAGATATCTTATCTTCCAAACATGTAAAATCTTTGTTTCAAAGGGGAAAGCCATCCTCCAAATCAGGGTAATCGAGTGATTGTTTCAATTCGATATCATTAAGAAAACCGGATCACTTCAGCACATGCGCTCCCTTATCGTTGATGGTGGAAACGAACGATTGGTGCTCCGTACCCTTCCGCTTCAAGGTCTCCGACATTATATCGGAAATCTTAAAGGCCTTCTCTCGTGAGTCGGTCACCGCGAAGATGGAAGGGCCCGAGCCGCAAATGGAACAACCGTATGCTCCGCCATCCCGGGCGGCCTTAACGAGGGGGCCGTATAGATCGCAGCCGCTGCTGTCACTTATGAAGCGGGCGCGCTTTGATGTGATTATTGCATCCTGTTCCACCGCCTTCCCCACCTCCTTAATATCGCCTGCGATAAAAGCTCGCACCAGGCGCTCGGTCCCATGCAGATATTTCTCCACCGAATCCGCTTCTTTCCCTCCGCAGGCTTGCGAAAGCCTCTCGGAAGCATCAGACTTTATCTTTTTATAACGGTCACAGCGAGGACTCCTGTCGCAGGCCAGCTCCGCAGCCATGGCTCCCGTATACCGCACGATCTCTCTTATCGGCTCATTCACGTCTTTCAGGATTTCCCTGGCTTGCATGGTATTGACCTGGATGCACGGCCGCACGATAGCGAGATGGAGGCGCCTCATCAGATCAGACGGCAAGGGCAGCGCTACAGGCTCGACTTCCTGCTCAAAATCATCGGGCTCGTAGCAGGGCGCCAGCGTCACTCCGCCCATGAGTGAAGGCGCTACGTTGTCCGCATGGCCGGAGCCGCTGGTGAACTTCTCTCCCAGCCTCGCCGTATGAAGGAGTTCGCGCCGGCTGAGACTGTCGCCGAGGAGAACGTTTACGGCCATGGCTCCAGCAACGGAGCTGGCAGCGCTGCTGCCCAGCCCGGAACCCACCGGAATTTCGCTCTTAAGGAGAAGCTCCAGGCCCGGTTCTCCTCCGCTCTCCAGTTCCCTGGCTCTCAGTTTATCCATCACGTACGAGGCAACCATTCCTACGACATTTATCTTCGGATCGCTGCTGAGACTGTTCGTGCCCTCTACCCTCAGTTTTATGCCCGGCTCACCACACAATCGGGCCCATACTTGATTACCAATGCCTCGCAGGGCCAGGCCGCCCACGTCGAAGAGGGGACCGAGGTTTGCTATGGTAGCCGGGGCGAAGACCTTGATCCAGTTCTGCCGT
>CAYVLI010000275.1:0-1243 GCA_964452105.1 uncultured Nitrospinota bacterium | reverse complement strand
TCCGAAAGCTTGGGGTCTTCTCTTATCTTGGATTCCAGCTCTGCGTCCATCTTCTTAGCCGCTTCCTTCAGGTAAACAATGTCCAATTCCAGTTCCAGCAGGTGGGAAAGAATTTCGAGTACCTTGTGATAAGCCTTGGGATAGTTCGTCTTGATGTAATAGGGAACGGCTCCCCAGAGACTGATGCTCTCGATATCATACTTTCGGCTTTCCAGCAGCAAGAACGTCTGAATGCTGGTAGGCCCCTGATAGTCTGTGAAAGCCACGTCAAAGGCCTCTAATTTCTTCTTGAGAACTGAATCGTTAACCGCGGCAGAGACCCTCGGCTCTCTGGTGTGGGGCAGGTTGTCGTAATATCCACCGACGGTGTAGAGCCTTCTTACCCCGAAATCAGAGGCCAGCTTGAATATAATGTCAGCGTAAGTCTGCCATTTCAAATCCGGCTCAATCCCCGAGATTAGCAGCAGGTCGCTCCCTTTATCCCCGGACGAACATGCGAAAATCTCATTGGGCGGGAAAGTCATATCGTCCACCACCCCGCCACGCACCAGGGTCACCGGGCGAGTAATTATGGGGGCGACAGAAGTGAACGTGTAAAATTCTTCCGGGTTTATGCTCCCTATTTTTTGGGCCCCCACGATCTCTCGCAGATGGTTAACCACCTCGGAGGAGACACCGGCGGCGTTCGGCCATCCTGCAAACCCGGTTACCATAGCGGGATGTTTTAGTTCCGGCTTTCTCTCCATGATTAGCCTATCAAAGGTCATTATGCGCCTCTGTTTAAATTTTTCTGATTTATATTTAAGCTCTGGACACCCTTTAAATAAACGAAAACCAATTTAAAAGCTGCCGGGCCTGCCCATGGCGCCATATTTTCCCATCATATATAATATCGCGCCTGCATCGGTCTCATTCCAGGACTCTCTATCCTCACAGAACGATGCTCCATCATAATATCATTAAGATATCATCAAATCTTATTTAATGTGAGCACTGAAAAAGTCTGTTTCCTGTCATTCTCCGGCTTGACCGGGGGGATCCAGGTGAGTAACAAATCATTGAAAATACTGGATTCCCACTTTCGCGGGAATGACATCTTATATTAGGCTTTAGTCAGAAAACAATGTTAAAAAGTGGTTGTAGTAAAACAAAAACTGTAGGAGCGCCTTCCAGGCGCGAAAAATCGCAGCAAGATGCCGCTCCTACAGGGGGCTTGAGGAATCCAGGAAATTTCAGGTAATCG
>CAYVLI010000274.1:0-4404 GCA_964452105.1 uncultured Nitrospinota bacterium | reverse complement strand
TGCAACAGGTGGTATATGTAGTCATTGCCTACCAGCACTACCTTAACGTTTACGCCTATGGGCTCCGGCTTCAGCGCGGAAGTGGTGAACATGAACATGGGATCGTAGCTCTGAATACTCAGGGAGCGGGTCTTGAGGACTCTCTTAAGCGCTATCCAGACTCCCGGCTCAGTGAGTACGTCTGTAGCGTTCAGGACGAGGTAACCACCATCGGCTTTTAGCAGAGAGCCTGCTTTAATCCTGGTGAAGTCCGTGGTCCATCGGCCTGTTCTGTCCATTATTTTTTCAATGGCGCCGAAGAGGTTGTGGTAAGTTGGAGTGTTTTCCACTATTACCGGCGCGCTTTGCAGTTCAGAGTTGTCCACCAGCAGGTTTACGTGATATTCCGGGAAATCGTCCACCTTTTCCGGCCTGATTTGCGCCGGCTGGCCCGGCAAATCAGGCTTGGGTTCCGTTTCCAGGAATAGCTTGATGTTGTCGATAAGGTTCTCTTTTAATTCTTCGAGGTACTGGTTTATTTTGTTGTTATCGTATTTTTCGCGAATCTCCGAGATGCCATCTTCCAGGAGAGGGAGTATGACGCGTCTGCTCAGCTCGCTCAAGTCTTCCCTTATTTTCTTTTCAATCTTGCGGGTTTCTTTGAAAACCTGTTCAAGTTCCGAGCTCAGCTCGCTGTAAGCCGCCTTGGCTGCTTCAATTTCCTGGTGGGAGATCTTTTCCTGAACGGCCAGGGTTTCGAGTTGGTCCATGGGAACCGGTTTGTTCATTATCATGGGCATTATGTCGGGTTTGATATAAGGTCCCATCTGAAGCTGTACCATGGTGAAATTCTTGCCGCCCGCTTTTTTCTCAAATTCTTTTACCAGGGCCTGTTCCTGCTGTCTCTGTTCTTCTATTATACGTTTGCTCTGCTGCTGGTAGCTTTCGCTCTCGAATATGAGGGGGATGTTCCTCTTAAGGGAAGTTATTAATTCAGACATATCTTTCCTGAATTCCCTGCCCTTGCCCGCAGGGAGGGTTATGGTTCTGGGCATATCGGAGTCTCTGAAATTGTTTACGTAACATTTGTCCTCGGGTATGTCTCTGGTCTTGCTCATCTCTTCCAGGATACCTTTGATTGTAGTGTTGCGACCTGTGCCCACGTAGCCGGTGACGAATATATTGTACCCCGGGCTTTCTATGTCCAATCCCAGATGAATGGCCTTTATGGCTCTGTTCTGGCCTATTATCTCCTCACATGGTTGAAGGTCATCGGTGGTCTGGAAGTCGAGTTGGTCCGGATCGCATCTCCGGTACAACTTCTCAGGCGGAACTTCCGGGAAATTTTCTACGAGCTGCATTGTTTTCCTCCAAAGCAGATAAGCGGAACATGATGCTTACGGTTTGCAACAGGATGAACGGTGACGTTTCTAATGCCAGAGCCCCTTTTCCCATTGAGCGTAATAGGGTGCGGCAGCATGAATATTGCCAGGTTTATAAGGGATTAGTCTTGAAGATAATAGCATTATCAGATAGATTTATACGATAAGTGATTTTAGCATACCGATAATAGAGTAGCCAAAATATAAATTGACTCCTGGCGCCGGAAATTAACGGGCCTTCAACCGGGATTTCAAAAAAAGATATTATTGCCAGGTGGAATAATCTTTGATGAGCGCACATGCTTATGGAAAAATTAGTGATTACAAAAACCTGATGTTGAAATAATATGATGTGAGGATTTCCTTTTGACTTTTCGGGGGAATGGTATATTTTTGAATCCGTAAAATCTTGATAATCATTTTGTTTCTTCTCGCCCATGTTGTATAAAGTCGAAGCGGAAGCGTGAGGTAAGTGAAAATAGTATATTGCCAGGGAGAGCGAAATGGCCGAGATCGACATCGACATCGAAAAGTGCAAGGGCTGTACTTATTGCGTTATTCAATGTCCGGAAGAGTGTATCATTATGAGCGATAAATTCAACAGCAAGGGCTATATCTATCCGGATTTCGCCAAACCGGAAGAGTGCACCGGCTGCACGGCCTGTGCCAGATTATGTCCCGATTTTGCAATAACCGTCTATAGATAAAGTCCATTCAAAGCAGGATTACCAGGCACTACAAATCCAAACGCAGGCTGAATAGGTATGACACAGAGAGTTCTGCTCACAGGGAATGTGGCCGCAGCGCAGGGGGCCATATACGCGGGTTGCAGGCACTACTTCGGTTATCCCATTACACCTCAGACAGACGTGGTGGAATTTTTCGCCGGCGAATTGCCCAAACTCGGGGGTTTTTTCGTCCAGACGGAGAGCGAATCCACCTCGATAAACATGCTCTACGGATGTGCATCCACGGGTGTAAGGTGTATGACTTCATCCTCCAGCACGGGCTTCAGCCTGATGATGGAGGGGCTCTCTACCATCGCCGCCGCCGAGGTGCCCTGCGTGGTAATGAACGTACAGCGCGGCGGTCCGGGGGCCGGCTCCACACAGACCGCCCAGATGGACTACATGCAGGCTGCAAAGGGAGGAGGACACGGTGGTTGCAAGATGATAGTGCTGGCCCCGGCCTCCGTCCAGGAATGCTTTGATTTCGTCCAGCTCGCCTTTTACCTTGCGGATAAGTACCGCCACCCTGCGATGGTCCTGAGCGACGCCATGATAGGGCAGATGATGGAAAGCATAGAGCTTGTTACACATGATTTCGGCCCTGTGCCCGACAAGCTCTGGGCCGTGAGTTGCGGCAGGGAGGAGGGGAAGCGGGGCAGCATGATACATAATGCTCCGGGTATATGGTCTCTTTATAAAGATTATCAGGTGCGCATCACAGAAAAATACAAGAAGATGGTCGAGCATGAGGTGCGCGTCAAGACTTATGAGATAGAGGATGCCGACCTGATAATAGTGAGCTTCGGTTCCAGCGCAAGGAGCAGCCTCGGCGCTTACGAGAAGGCCAGGAGCGAGGGATTGAAAGTCGGTGTAATACGGCCAATGACGATATGGCCCTTTCCCACCCGGGTTATAAGGGAAGCCGCCGACAGGACCAAACATTTTCTGGTGGTGGAGGATAACCTGGGCCAGATGGTGGAAGATGTGGACAATGCGGTCCAGGGCAAGGCTGACGTACATTTCATGGGAATGCTTGCACGGCACCTCCCGGATTCGAGCGGCATGATATTCCCCCACGCCATCTACCAGGAGGTGAGAAAATATATATGAGCGAACTGGCCAAAGGAAAAAAGATGATATACAGCAAACCCAGGTCCGCCACAGAAAACCCATCCCTCTTTTGCCCGGGCTGCCATCACGCTTTAATATCGCGTGTAGTCTGCGAAGCCATCGACGAGATGGGCATACAGGGGGATGCGGTGGGCGTTTCCGGTGTCGGGTGCCACGGCATGTGCCACGTCTATATGGACATGGATTTCGTCTTTGCGCTCCATGGCCGCGCTCCAGGTACGGCTACCGGGATTAAACGGGGATTGTCCAACAAGGGTGTGGTATTCACCCTTCAGGGCGATGGAGACCTGGCGGCCATCGGACTGGGAGATATACTCAGCGCGGTAAACCGTGGGGAAAAGCTGACCACCATCTTCTTTAACAATGCGGGGTACGGCACCACCGGCGGGCAGATGGCTCCTACCACGTTACAGGGCCAGGTTACCTCCACCAGCCCTCAGGGGCGCGACCCGGGTTTGCACGGCTACCCCGTGCACATGGCCGAGTTGATGGCTTCAATGAAGGGAGTGGCATTTTCGGCGCGGGTAGCGCTCACAAACCTGAAAAATTTTGTAAAGGCCAAAAAAGCGGTAAAGACGGCTTTCCAGAAACAGATAGATAACGTAGGTTACGGTTTCGTGGAATTTGTGTGCACATGCCCGCCCGGATGGGGTATGAGCCCCCCCAAGGCAATGCAATGGCTGGAGAAGGCCATGCTCGAGGAGTATCCGCTGGGGGAATTTAAGGACGTCGAGCATATTGAATAGCGTATTCCCCCGGAACAGTCGATTTGGTGAACGAAAATGAACGAAAATGATACATCCAGGTTCGGTCTCCTGATAGCCGGCTTCGGCGGCCAGGGCGTATTGACCATAGGGGAGATACTGGCCAACGCAGGATTGGAAGCGGGAAAGAACGTCACCTGGCTCCCCACCTACGATACCTTCCGTAGGGGAGGACGGGTCGCCTGTTACGTTACTCTGTCGGACGATGAAATTCTCTCCCCGTTAATTTCCGAACCGGAAATCATGATCATCATGGACAACATCGCCCTACAGATTTATCAGGACTCGCTTGTGCCTGGTGGGATTCTTATCTTCGATAACTCTCTCATAGACCCGAAAGAAGTCGCCAGAGATGACATAAAGCTCGTAGGCATACCGGCCAGCAAGCTTGCACAGGAGATCGAGACCAACAGGGTGTTC
>CAYVLI010000273.1:0-4412 GCA_964452105.1 uncultured Nitrospinota bacterium | reverse complement strand
CCTTTCCCCAGGCGAAAATCTGTTTGCCCAGTCTGAGGTCGAAATTATCGAAATAGACGTCCAGGTAAAGTTCTTCGAGGTTGACTATGTTCCGCTTCGGGTCGTCGTCGGCCGGTTCGTCTATGACTCCCTGGCCTAAACCGTCGTCGTCGAAATAGAATTCAGGGATACTGAAGAACCGAAACCTGTCAAAACTCTTTTCATATTCTAATTTAAGAAGGTACTCGTTTCTGACCCGCCTCTTATCCTGCGGCGTGTCATTGAAATGGGTATAATTCTTGTACGTTAAAGACCCTTTGTAGTATCCCGGAACAGCTTTGAAAGGTTTGACGGAGTACCAGGGGAAGAGGTTTTCCATAAAAATAAAGGGCACGCTTGCAGGGGCATACACCCGTTCCCGCTCTGCAGGCTCGGCGGCAGGAGCTTCTTGTGCGATGGCGGCCCTGTACAGCGGCAGGAGGCACATCCAGACAACGAACATGATAACTTTCAGCCGCAGGCAGAACTTTTCGCTAATGTTGCGTCCCTCCATCAGAAGCTCTAATTACGCCGGATAGTTTGTCATCGGCGCGTCTTGAGATTGCGTTCCGTAAACACGGCATCCGACACGCCGGCGTTGATGACCCTGTCCTTGAATTCGAGTATAGTCTTATGCTTGGCCTTGAAATCTTCCATTTCGATCCTGTTGGGTCGCCAGATTCCCTGGTCGAGTTTCACGATTTCGTATGCCCTCAGGAGCTTGAAATATTCGTTCTTTCTGTTCCAGTATTTAGTTTGTATGGCAACCAGGTTGTCCTTTCGCACCCATATCTGTCTCTTATCGTAGCCTGTCTCCTTCAGCTTTTTTTTGGTAACCGGAACGGCTTCTATTACCCAGCACTCCTGCCCGTCCAGCGATTCTGTTCCCAGAATTTTGTACTTGAAATGCTCGAGGTCTTCCGATTGGATATCCTCGAAGGTGAAATCGGAACCCATGAAATGGTCCGTCTTATCGCTGGAGGAGATGCGCCTTACTTTACGCAAGGCAGGCAGGTAGAGCCACTGGTCGTCGTCCGTGTCCGAGTGTTCGATGGTTAAAACGCTGGTGCCCTTGACATCGCTGGGCGATTTAAACCGGCTGAAGCGCTTATCGTTCTGTTCATCTATCTTTTTGCTCCAGTTCAGAATTTCCCGTACCCGCTTCTTGCCCTGCCTGTTTATCAGCGTCATCACAATGACGCTGGTCTCATCATTACTGTCGTTTTGCACTTCCACCTTATTCATTATCAGACGCCCTGTGAGCTCTGCCGCAATTGCCGGGCTCACAACGACTCCGATTAATAAAGAAGCTGTAATCACCAGTATGGCGAACGACCCTTTCATTTTATGGTCCCTCCGTTTTCTTTGCTGCCGGCATCATATATGCCGGAACCGACGCTCGAATCCTCTCAGGTTAATAATAAAATCTCCACTGACAATCAATCCTTGGGAGTGAAAGTATAGGCAAATTTCGGCCTGGCTGCTACGAGCAGAGCAGCGAGTATAGTCAAAGCTCCTACGAAGCTGATTATCATGCTCAGGGATACCAGGCCGCCGAGCGTCGCATTGGGCGGGAACTTGGAGAGCGCCAGCACCATGAAGCCGCCTGCAACGATAACGGCATTGTAGAAAATGGCTTTACCCGTAGTTATGAAGGTAAGGATGCTGGCCTCCTTCTCATCTCCGTGTGCGGCAAGCATCCTCCTGTACTTCGATATGTAATGAATGGAATAGTCGATGCCTATCCCTATGCTAACGCTGGAGTTTATGGCCGTCACCGGATTCAACGGTTTGTTGAAAAGCCCCATCAGACCGAAGTTGATAAGCGTAGCGATGCTTATGGGAATGATGCTCATGAAACCGGCTATCCATGACCTGAACATGATTGCGGTTATAAAAAATACCGCTATTATGGCCAGTACGATGCTCAGAATCTGATTGCGTACGATTATTCCCGCTATGGTATAGGTGATGTTGGCTCTTCCGGCAAAACCTATGTTCACGTCCTTTTCTTTGAAATTTTTCTTCAAGTATTTATCCATGGCTTTCACGACCTTGCCGACATCTGCGGCATGGTCCGACTTCATGAAAACCCGGGTATTGACCCTCTGATAATCGTAATCGACGACGTCATCGAAGTCGTCCGGATCTCCGGACATGGAATATAGGAGCAGGTACTGGGCGACCAGGTTCCTGGTATCGGGCACCACTTCCATCTCCTCCCTGTCTTCATTCATGACCCTGTTCATCCGTTTCAGATATTCAGATATGGTCAATGAATCACCCACCAGGGGGAGCGTCTCCGCATAGTCCTGCATTTTGTCTATCTTCTTCAGCAGGACCGGGTCTTTCATCCTGTCCTTTTCCTGTCCTTCAAACACCACGTTGAGGACGGTGGTACCGGCGAATTTTTCGTTGAGGACTTTCTCGGCCTTCACGACATCCGTATCCTGCCTGAAATATGAGACCAGGCTGGAATCCCAGGAGACTCTCAGAATGCCCACTACTGTTATGACCACCACCGCCACGGTCACGCCTAAAACTATCTTCCTGTGGTCATATACCAGCCTGCCGCACGCTGCCATTACGCGAGAGGAAAAGGTGGCTCTGCGAAGGTCTCCGATGCGTTCCTTTCGCCTGATGTAAAGGGGGCTGACTGCGGGTTTCATGAGCATCAACCCCGCGGGTATAACCATCAGAGAAAAAACCATGGCCGCCAAGACACCGACGGCGGTAAATAGGCCGAAATAGACGAAGGGCGGCATGCTTGAAATGATAAACGCCATAAACCCTGCGGCGGTTGTGACGGAAGTCATCACCACGGGAGGCCACATCTCCATCATGGTCGTCATAACTATGTCCCGCTTATCCTTATCAGGGTGCTGAATGATTTCGTCGTAATACCTGCTCAGGATGTGCACCCCATCGGCCACCCCCACGGCCATCAGTATTATGGGCAGCATGGTAGTGGTTATGTAAAAGGGCACGCCGAGCATATTCATTATCGCCACGGCCCAGATTACGCTCGCTATAACCACAAGCAACGGCAGCAGCACTCCCCTGAGGCTCCTGAAGGTAAGAAAAAGGATGGCAACTATTACTATTACAACCACCAGGAAGTTCTTTGAATCCTCCTTCGATTGAATCCCTATGAGCCCTTCGAGTATCGGTCTCCCGGCGAAGAGAACCTCGTTGCTCCCGAGGTCTTCTTCGGCCACCATCGCTTTCACCTTGTGATAGATTTCAGATTCATTAACTCCATCCTCAAGGCGGGCGAAGATTACTGCCGCTTTCTCATCTTCCGAAACGATGGTGCCCCTGTACATGTTATTGCCGCGAACGGCATCCCGCAGGGCGTTGATTTCCTCTCCCGTCTCCGGGACCTCCTCCATGAAGGGTTTGACATCCATCCCTTCTTCCGTGCCCACTATATTGTCCAGGTTTGCCAGGCTGTCCACGTCCTCAGAAATTATACCCTTCATGGCCTCCAGTTTCCCGGTAAGCCGCTTCAGCAGCGCCAGGCTCCCAGTATTATAAATTCCCTCCGGACCCTTGTTTACCACTGTAAGCATCATATCGCTCTTGACTCCGAAGATATCCTCCACCATGTTATCGAAGACTATTGCGGGATTATGTTGGGGGAGGAATGCCTCTATATCCGTCTCCATGCGGGTGCCTTTGAGGTTAAAAAAGAAAAAGACGGTAAGAACCGTTACTATCAAAATGGTCAAACGCGGATGGTCTATAACGAAACTCAGGAATCTTCTCATGGTCTTCCCCCATCGTTGTATTTATTTCTATTAATCCTTTTTCTTCCTTTTTTTAAGGCCTTCCATGAACAGATTAATAATTACCTCCGTGTCCTCCTCCCTCGTGCCCCTGGAATAGCCGCTGACCCTCTGGAAAACCGCAGAATAGGCCAGCTCGGACATATAGTAAGCCACATTTTCGCTGTCGATGTTTATGAAAACCTTTGAATCCACGAGGGCGTTTATGGCTTCGGATAATATTTTGATGTACTCTCTGTACCTTTCCAGAAGCTGTGTCTTGGATCGTTCGATGGGATCTATTATCCAATCATGTTTGCCGATGAGATACAGGCGGAAAAAATCGGGGTTATTCTCGAAGAACCCGATATGGTTGGCGATGACCTTCTCCAGGCGCTGCTGAGGATTGGCAATCCCCTTCACCGCTCTGGCGACGCTCTCCATCAGGGAATCGAGAAAAAAATTGCTGACTTTTATGTAAAGATCATATTTATTGTCAAAGTACTGATAAACGGCGCCTACCGAGACCTCGGTCTCTCTGGCTATTTCTTCCACGGTTGCGCCGCGATAACCAGCCCGCCCGAATACCTTTGTAGCGCCTTTCAAGAGCTTGTTCACCATGAACTG
>CAYVLI010000272.1:1339-4424 GCA_964452105.1 uncultured Nitrospinota bacterium | reverse complement strand
AAGGATTAAAGGGAAGGAACTGGCATATGGAAAAGAAGATATCCATTAGCTACGATAAGGAAGCCGACGTGATGTACCTCGGCTTCCGAAAACCCATAGAGGCCGTGGGGGAAGAGATAGAAGGAGGCGTTTTTGCAAGATATGATCCCAGGACTGAGGAACTGGCCGGACTCACCATAGTAAACTTCTCAAAGAAATTTGGAGTAAAGCCGAGGGACGTTGCCGTACCCGTGCACAAGTGAATTTTTGGCGCTCAACGTCTCAACACGTAATTCTCAAACTTCTTCACGATTCCCAAAGATAATGATGGTGGGTACAGCCCACCAGGTGGCTATTCGGATGGGTAAACCCCACCCAAACCCTCCCCGTTGACGGGGAGGGCAAAAGAGAGGTTATCCTTTTAAGCATGTTTCTTCGCCCTTGCATGACTCCTCCAGATGGTATTGGTGAGCACAGCCCACCCTACGAACTACTGGAAGGCGGGGCGGCGCAGGCGGTAGCCGAGGAAGACTGATGCACTGGCTGCCGCCAGGATGATGAGCAGGGCCGCAGCGAAGATGCGGGTATCGCTGCCGATGAGCAGGGAGTGTATGACGGCCAGGACGAATACGCCGCCGTTGACTCGATGAATGTTCAGCCAGAGCCGATTGAGGCTACGGAAATTCCTCAGCATGGCGGCCAAAAACCCGATGGCGAGCAGGTAGAGGCCTATGACCCCTATGGATATGCATGCCTGGTAGTACCCGTTATCGAAAACGGGAAGGAGGAAATCATACTTGAAGTGGGCGGTTCGCTGGAATACTCCCCAGATGAAGAAGAGCGGGTGCGAAACCGCGACCATAAAGGTGAAAATACCCAGCTTCTGGTGGAAGGCCCTCAGATCGGTGCTGTCTCGCACATCAGCGGAGAGGGGAGACAGAATCCCGAGCATAATCTGGGCCCATAGCAGAAAAAGGGCAAACAGTCCCAGGCTTCGCATGCTCATGTAAGCGGCCTGCCCGGGCGGCGCTTCGCCGCTCAGATATATGGAAAAGGGCGCCGCCTGGCCCAGCCAGACCGCGGTAAAGCCGACCACTATGATAATCCCCAGGGCGATAACTAAGGCGAAAAGCTTCTTCATCGGCCCGCTTATTCTCCCTGTCCAGAGGCATCGAGAACAAGCCCCATTTCACGCAACCCTTCAAGCTCCGTCTTGCCGCTGGCTGTGCCGGATACGGGCATTCCGGAGTGCTTCCAGGAGTTTATCCCGAACCCCTCTATCAAGTGGACTCTTTCAATGCCCATTTTCAGCAGCAGCCTACCCCCTTCGAAGCCCCGGAAATCCTTCAGACAATAGGGGATCACATAGTCCGCATCTTCGAAATAGACTCTCTTGTCGGGAGTCAAATCGCGGTTGGGAAAATTCAGCGCACCGGGTATATGGAACTCCAGGTATTCTTTCCGCTCGCGCACGTCCACGAATACGACCCGTTTCCCATTTTTAATTTCCTGGAGCACCTTCTGAACGGGGAGCTGGGATATCAGGGGTTTGGCGGCGGGTTTCGTGAACACCGAGCCGATGACTCCAAAGGCCATCACTCCAGCCACGCATATAACCACCACCGCGAAAATAATATTCAGCGTCTTCATCAGGATTCGCTCTCCGACCAATAGTGAATATATGGATATCAAAACCTGTAGAACAGCCCTTACACTTTCAAGCAGAAGTCTATTTTACACTTCATGGCTTTAATCAAAAATCGAAAAGGCGGGCTGCCGGACATGTTAATGCAGGATTTTAGCAGGCTACTCCTCCATATTCTTCTGGCTTTTCGCGGCTTTTCGTTTATTATACCTAAATTATTCTCCGGAGGTTGAGCTTTCAGTAATCAGAGAGGAGCAGGGCCGATGAGAACATTGATAATATACTTTTCGCAGACGGGCGGCACATTGAAGGTAGCCGAAAAAATCCGCGAAGGCATAGCGGATATGACGGGCCAGTGCGACATGGTGAGCATAGAAGAGGCCGATGTGGAGTCGCTGGCCGATTACGACTTAATAGGCCTGGGCTGCCCCGTCTTCTACTTCCAGGAGCCTTTCAACGTCCGCGCTTTCATAGACGGCCTGCCTGAGTTGACAGACAAGCTATGGTTCATCTTTTGCTCACACGGGTCATCGTGGGGGAACATCTTCCCACTGATGCGTGAGCGCCTGGTTGAGAAGGGTATAACCGTCGTCGGCTACCACCACACCTATTCCGGCTCCTCGCTGCCCTACTACCCTTATCCGGGTCTGACACACGGCCATCCCGACGCCGAGGAGCTGGAGGAAGCGCGTTCCTTCGGTAGGGAGATAGTCAACTGCGGCAGGCGCATCGCAGAAGGCGACGGGAGCCTCATCCCCGAGCCGGAACCGGTTCCTGAAGAATGGGTAGAGATAGCGGAGATGTACACGCCGGAATACCTGGAGAGGGAAATGCCTCGGTTGAGCATCGATATGGAAAAGTGTACCCTGTGCAGGGATTGCGAGGAGGGCTGTCCGGTTGACGGCATCCGCGTCGATGAAGACCCGCCGCGTATCCAGCAGCCCTGCATATACTGCTGGAACTGCGCCAAGATATGCCCCGTCCAGGCCATCGAGGCGGACTGGGGGAAGCGCGCCGCCGCGGTCAGGGGGAACTACGCCCGATATCGTAAGACGCTCGACCAGGCGGTCGAACGGGGGGAATTCCGCTGGCGCATAGACCCGGAGTCGATAAGAGTCGATGACCCGCTCTACCAGCAGCTCCGGCGGGAGGCGATGCAGTGGGGAGCAGGGAACCCACCCACCCCGGACGCATAGTTACGGCGGAAGCCGAATCCGGCCCTGAAAGATGATTAAAGTATGAAAATCCGGAGTAATCAGCTCTAATTTTTTGGCGAAAAGTTGCTCTATGGCATAAATGAGTTATTTTAAGGTTAAGTAATAAATGAATAACTGCGAAATAAAGATGTATGTGTTCCCGATAATAATGTTAAGGAGTTGATCATTCTGCATGACCAAGGGGTTGCATTTTCATGAGAGGCAGAGCGACGAGGGATGTTCGTTTTTACCTGGAACCGGTTTT
>CAYVLI010000272.1:0-1239 GCA_964452105.1 uncultured Nitrospinota bacterium | reverse complement strand
ATAAAGAAGGGATTGGTGGCCTGTAATGAGAAGGTATTTAAAACGTTTTATCCTTTTATTTCTTTTATTGAGCTGGATTTCCCTGCCGACGTTTGATGATAGCTTAATATTCTCGCCTTTCATTTCCTTGGCCGGAGCCAAAGGTGAGGGGTTTATCTATACGCCGGAAGTCGCGGATACAGGATACAAAGAAAAAGACTTTCGTGATTATGTGGGGGAAAAGCTTTTCTACAAATTGAGCTTCCTTTTTTTCAGACACGTTGCTGATGCTGAATTCCATTTCGGAAAAACTGATACTCCGGGAAGGTTTTATGCATCACTGGACGTGCAGGCCAGAGGTTTCGTGGGCTGGATAACCCGGCAGCGCAGGCATACTTATACATCAGAGTTTGAGCTTGTTGATGGGGGGAGGCACCTGAGATCCATCCATCACAAGAGGGTGATTTCTTATGGGGAAAGGAAGGAAGTTTACGAGAGCAGGGCCGACTACCTTTTGTCGAAATACAGTTGGAAGATATTCAAGAATGGTCAGATTGTTCAGGAGGGTGGCGGAGCGATACCAGAAGGCAAGATATTGGAGGATATCCTTTCGGCATTTTACAATTTTCGTCGGGGCGCTTTCGGGCAGGTGACGTACGGGAGAGACTATCGGATTGATACTATACCGGGCAAAAAGGGTGTCACTCACTTCGACGTAAAAGTGGCCAAAGAAAAAGAGAACGAATATTCGGCGAACAACCGGGAGAATAACTTTGACAAGACCTACCTGCTTACAGTTGACATACCGCCGGAAATCTTCGATTCCAAAACGGGTAACGGCGAAATATGGTTGACGGCGGGGATGATTCCTTTAGAGGGTCTTATAAAAGATGTTAAAGATTTGGGCGATGTCGTGGGTAAGCTTCAGGAGGTGAGTTTCAGCAATGTCCCCTGATGGATGGCGCCGGGGATATATTCTTGCGGCTTTTCGGCCGGAGAGCCGTCATCAGACTACCCCTGTTATGATTCCTGAATCGTTAGGAGATGCAAAAGGAATGCGCCGGATTTCCTTTACCCCGCTGCTGGTGAGCATTTCTATCATCTGTTTTTCTGAGTAGGACTGGCCGTCGGCCGTTCCTAACAACATATTGAGGGAGAACAGGGCGGGGAAAAGAGGGCCATCCATGGTACTGTTTAAAAGAAACTCGTGGACGATAATCATACCTCCCGGCTCAAGCGCCGATACGGCTTTTCGGATAA
>CAYVLI010000271.1:2598-4432 GCA_964452105.1 uncultured Nitrospinota bacterium | reverse complement strand
GTTCAGGGCGCTGCGTATAGTGCGAATTAAGAAATTGTGCACCGATTGCATCGAATGCGATGAAGCGTGTCCGTTCGGCCTGAGCCCCATGAGGGACAAAACGGGCATGGAGTGTGATAACTGCGGCCTTTGCAGAGCTGCCTGCCCGGAAAATGCGCTTGAATACAGATGGAATTTTTCGGGCAACGACCAGAGAGACGTGGAGAATGGATAAGGGGAGGCGAGATTTTCTCAAGACATTGGGCGGAGCAGCGCTGAGCACAACTGCCGCATCATTTATTATAGGCGCCTGGCTGAGAGCTTCCCGCAAGCCTGATCTTATGCTGCAGGCTGAGCTGAGCCCTTTCGCTTATTACATCAGCGGACCCTTGCGTCCGCCGGGAGCGGTTGAGGAAGAGTTGTTCATGAAGCGCTGCATCCAGTGTTTTCTGTGCGGAGAGGTATGTCCACCCAGGGCGGTACAATTTTTCGGCAGAGGAGGGGGTGGAATAGCCGCTCATACGCCTTATGTGATTCCGCGGGATCGTGGCTGCATACTGTGCATGAAGTGCACCAGGATATGTCCCAGCGGAGCGCTGCTGCCACTCGAAGAAGAAGAGATAAGAAAAGTACACATGGGGATGGCGCAACTGAACAAACGAATGTGCCTCCCCTGGATAAGACGGGGTTGGTGCGAGGCCTGTTATCGAGTATGCCCGCTGAAGGATGAGGCCATCACTCAGATATCCATGCTGCGCCCTGAGGTACACCCCGCTAAGTGCAACGGGTGCGGACTGTGCGAGGAGGTGTGCCCGGTTCAGGCGAAGGCAATAAGGGTCAGGCCGTTAACCCAAAAGATGACTGTTTCGCCCTATTTCCACGATAAAATCTGAAAGAGTCTGGTGTGCCTGATGGATTTATTTCACGGCTTCCTTGAGCGTTTTGCCCGGGCGGAACTTGGGACTGCGTTTTGCAGGAATAATCATCTCCTGGCCGGTCTGCGGATTTCTGGCGCGACGGGAGGCCCTGTCGGCGACGGTAAAGGTTCCGAATCCCACGATGGTAACGCTATCTCCATTCTTCAAGGCGCCTGATATTCCTGAAATCAGGGCTTTGAATGCTTTTTCCGCTTTAACTTTGGGAATTTCGGCCTCAGATGCCATCATGCCTACGAGTTCTTCCTTCGTCATGATTTATATCTCCCTGGTAAATAGATTATTAAGCTGGACATGTTCAATAGATTCGTAAGTGGGGCCGTATGATGTTGTTTGTTATGGCTCGGGCAATAGTATATCTAAGGGATTATTAAACATGCATGCCGCTTTTCCGGGCATAATATTTGGTCTAAAACAAGACATCATCCCCTTACCCAACTGCACAGATTTTTTTGTTATCACCCCCTTAATTTAACTTGTATTTAAGGCGTTTTAAATAGCATAACACGATTATAAATCCTTAAAACCAGATTAGCACGGGTTAAGCGGGATGTCAAAGATATTTTTGCCTTCAGCAGACCTCGAAATCCTGCACCATGAGCTCGAGTCCCTGAACTGTTTCCACATCATTGTTCTTACATCGGGGGCACTGGTAGTTATATTCTTCAACTTCGAAGATGAGATTGCACGGGGCGCACCTGGCCTTGACGGGCAGGATTTGCACGTTGAGCTCGGCGCCCTCTGCTATGGTGTCTTTGGAGACGAACTGGAAGAAATAGTTCAGATGTGCGGGGACGATTCCCCTCAACTCTCCGGCCACGATGTTTATGCGTACGACCTTATTTATATCGTGGCTCGAGGCTTCGCTCTTTACTATATCCAGCAGGCTCTGGGCTATGGACATTTCATGCACTATTGCG
>CAYVLI010000271.1:0-2498 GCA_964452105.1 uncultured Nitrospinota bacterium | reverse complement strand
GCTCTTTACTATATCCAGCAGGCTCTGGGCTATGGACATTTCATGCACTATTGCGCTCCCCGGTTCAGGAGCCAGCGCTCCCATTCTTGAAGACCCTGGCCGGTGGTGCAGGAAATTTCCATTATCTCCAGGCCGGGGTTTACTTTGAGTGCGTTGTCTCTGGCTTCCTGCATGTTAAAATTGGTAAATTTCAGGAGGTCCACCTTATTCAGGAGAAGCAGCGAGGATTCTCTGAACATGAGGGGATACTTCAGCGGCTTCTCATCGCCCTCGGTTACGCTGAGTATCATCACTTTGTGGTCTTCACCCACTTTGAACTCGGCGGGACAAACGAGATTTCCCACGTTCTCTATGATGACCAGGTCGAGTCCGTTCAGTTCCAGGTCGTCTAACGCCTGGGAGACCATGTTTGCATCCAGGTGGCAGGAGCTTCCTGTTTGCAGCTGAACCACCTGGATACCGTAACCCTCCAGGCGCTCTGCATCCCTTGATGTTTCGATATCCCCTTCTATGACCCCCACTCTACTCTGATTCCCAAGTTTTTCCAGGGTCTTTTCTATGAGGGTGGTTTTGCCCGCCCCCGGAGAACTCATCAAGTTGATAGCGAAGACATCATGTTCATCGAGTCGTCTCCTGTTGTCGCGGGCGATGGCATCGTTGGCCCGCAGTATGTTGTCCATTACTTTTATCTTCATGCTAAGCGCGCCTCATCTGACATCCAGTCAAAATTAAATGTTTAGTACGGTTCTCCAGCCCACCTTATGATTACCCTTCTCAATACAGATTATCTATCAGATACCTGCTGGTTTGGCAAGGCGGAAGAGATAACCGGGAAATCCTTCCCTTCCCATTCCAGCCGTTTCCTCGTTTGCAGGTTCCCTTTCCTTTGCAAATTGGAAACCATAATATTAATATAGGTAAACGTGCGTGAACGAATTGGAGGTCTTCATGTTTCAGATATGGAAAGAAACGGAAATCTCCGCCGCCCATTCGCTCAGGGATTACGGCGGAAAATGCGAGAACCCGCACGGGCACAACTGGAAGATCAGGGTATGCGTGGAAACCGAAGAGCTGGACGAAACGGGGATGGTGGTGGATTTCGTTCTACTGAAGAAGATAATGAAAGAGGCGGGCGGCGAGCTGGACCATAAGGATTTAAACAAAACGCCTCCTTTCGACGCCGTCAACCCCACCGCCGAAAACATCGCCAGATGGTTCTTCGAGCGCTGTTCAGAAAGGATTAATGACGAAAGGGTTAGGGTCTCCCGGGTAAAGGTGTGGGAGACGGCTTCTTCCTGCGCTACCTATCTGGAGTAGCGATGCTCACGGTAAACGAAATCTTCTACAGCATTCAGGGGGAATCCACCTATGCGGGCTTACCCTGCGTCTTCATCCGCCTTACCGGCTGCAACCTGCGCTGCAGCTACTGCGATACGCGGTTTGCCTACGAGGAGGGGACGGAAATGACCATTCCCTGGATAATCGAAAAGGTGCGGGGCTACGGATGCGAGCTGGTGGAGCTGACGGGAGGCGAGCCTCTGCTTCAAACAGATGTTTACAGCCTCATGGATGGACTTCTGTCCTCAGGCCATGAGCTTCTCCTGGAGACTAACGGGAGCAGGGATTTGAGCCGTGTTGATGTCAGGGTGGTAAAGATAGTGGACCTCAAATGTCCGGGCAGCGGCGAATCGGATAAGAACCTCTTCGATAACCTCGAGTACCTGACTCCGAAAGACCAGATTAAGTTCGTTATCGGGAGCTTCGAAGACTTTCTCTGGGCCGGGGACGTTATAGCCGGCCACGGGCTGGAGGGAAAATGCCATCTGCTGATGGGACCGGTCTTCGGCAGGGTCGAACCCCGGGAATTAGCCGGGTGGATACTGAAGGAGGGGCTGCCGGTCCGCCTTCAGCTTCAGCTTCATAAATATATATGGAATCCGGATACGAGGGGAGTATGATTATGAAGAAGCGAGCGGTGGTGCTGGTCAGCGGCGGAGTTGACTCCACCACCACCATGGCCATGGCCGGGGAGGAGGGTTTTGAAATTTACGCCCTCAGCTTCGACTACGGCCAGAGGCATCGTTACGAGCTTCAATGCGCGGCGCATGCGGCTAAAAGGATGAGCGCCGTGGAGCATAAAGTGGTCGAGGTGGACCTGCGAGCATTCGGAGGTTCCTCTCTGACAGACGAAGTGGAAGTCCCCAAGGATACTCCCGAAACCGAAATAGGCGCAGGCATACCGGCTACTTACGTCCCCGCCAGAAACACCGTCTTCCTCTCGCTCGCTCTGGCCTGGGCGGAGGTGCTGGGGGCGGAGGATATCTTCATAGGAGTCAACGCCCTGGACTACAGCGGCTACCCCGATTGCAGGCCGGAGTATATAGCCGCTTTCGAGAACATGGCTAATCTGGCCACAAAAGCCGGTGTCGAAGGTACTTCCAGGGTGCGCAGAAGGACACCCCTCACTAACATGAGCAAAACCCACACACACCGCCACC
>CAYVLI010000270.1:0-4463 GCA_964452105.1 uncultured Nitrospinota bacterium | reverse complement strand
GCCAGGGAACATCCTCTCTTTATGGCCTGGTCTGTTCCTTCTATGGCTTCAATCGCCAGCACTGCCCTGTTTCTTACCACCACGGTCTGGCCTATATCCAGTCTCCCTATCTCTTTTGCCATGGCAAAGCCGTAGAGGAGGTCTTTTTTCTCGTGGCCGCCGGGTGCGCGCTTTGACAGCACGCCTTCCTCCACACTGAGCTCTTTCAGGAATGCAGCCTGGTCTATGATCCTCAACCCTTCTTCGACGAATTCTTTTTCTATTTCCATCATCAGCGTAGTATCGTTCTTGTTGGCGATGCGCCTGAGCAGCTTAATGGCCCGAAGATCGAACCTGAGTCTGTTGAAGATTACGTCTTTTTCCATCTTGCCTATAATGAGGACATCCCTTATCCCTTCAGCTTTGAGGGTGTTGAATATCTTGTTGGATTGCCCTATGCCGAAAGTGTAGCTGCTGTGGCTGTGGGGTTTGAGCAGGTCCAAAGAGCTGCGATGAAGGGCGATTGATACGACGCGGTAGCCGCGTTCCTTTGCCGAGTTGGCCACTATGACGGGCAGCTCGCCGCTTCCCGCTATCAATCCGATGCTATTTTCGCGGCTCGGTTTTTCATTCATGGGGGTTATCAGGGTGGGAGTTCAGTGGGTGTTTTTCATCTTGTCTATGATCTCCAGGGCCACCTGTATTGAATAGAGCTCGTCCTTGATTGGCACGACCTTGGCGGAGCCGTTCCTGGCGGAATCCAGGAAATTTATTATCTCCAGTTTTAGCGGGTTATCCTTGTGTACGAAGATGCGTTCTATCGTAGATTCCTGCTTGTATTTCAGCTCCTGCTTTGTAAGGGTGTGTTCGGAGGAGGCTCCCTTGTAAACCCGGATATCCTGGTCGGTGTAATCGAGAAAGATGTAGCAATTTTTCTGGGTGATTGCGAGTGTCCGGACTTTATGCTGGGTCGATCGGCTCGCCGTAAGGTTTGCCATGCAACCGTTTTCGAAGAGGAGTTGTGCATTGGCCAGGTCCGCTCTGTGGGAAAAAATATGGCTTCCTATTGCGTTTATCTCTTTGACCTTGGATTTAACCAATTTTAGAATGATATCCAGGTCGTGGATCATGAGGTCCAGCACCACCCCGTCTTCCACGTTCCGGTTCGTGTAAGGACCCATCCTGCGGCTTTCGATGAACAAGGGCTCCTTGACTATTTTTATGAGCTCCTGGACTGCTCCATTGTAGCGCTCAACGTGACCCACGTGCAATACCAGGTTATTGTCTTCGGCCAGTCGAAAAAGCTCCATGGCCTGCTCAAGGTTGTCTGTCATGGGTTTTTCCACCAGGACGTGCACGCCGGCCTCCAGAAAATCTCTGGTAATCTTATAGTGCAATTCGGTGGGCACTGCTATGCTCACGGCATTCAGCTTGTCCAGCAGGCGGCGATAATCGGTGTAGCCTCTGGTCTTGTATTTCCTGGCCAGGCGATGGCATTTGTTCTTGTCGATGTCCGAGATTCCGCTCAGCTCAACCCCGTGCATATCTCCGTAAACTCCAAGGTGATACTGCCCCATATGGCCTACGCCTACCAAGCCCACTCTCAGAGGGCCTTTCATTTGCAATCCCCTTTCATGATTATTTGAAGATTCCTCTGGATGAATTCTTTATGAATGTTATCAGATGCTTAATCTCGTGCACCTGTTCGAGGCTGTTTTCGATCTCCTGTATGGCCTGGGTGGTATTGAGATTAGAGCGAAATATGATCTTGTATGCCTTCTTCAGCAGCTCTCTGGCGCGCGGCGAGACAGCGTTCCGCTGCAGGCCGACGGAATTAAGCCCGCGGATGCGGACAGGGTTGCCCTCCGCAATGACGTACGGGGGCACGTCTTTCACCACGTGCGAATTACCGCTCACAATGGCCATGGCGCCGATACTGACGAATTGATGTACTGCTACGAAGCCGGACAGCATAACGCGGTCCTCAAGGTTCACGTGCCCCGACAGGCCGGTGAAGCTGGTGATGATGGTGTTGTCGCCTATGACACAGTCGTGACCTACATGAGCGTAGGCCATGAGAAAATTGTTGTCTCCTATAAGGGTAGTTCCGCCCTCATGATTGGAGCGGTGCACGGTTGCAAATTCTCTTATGAGATTATTGGCGCCTATTTTTACAAAGGATTTTTGTCCTTTGAACTTCAAATCCTGCGCCTGGCAACCCAGCACAGCGCCCGGCGCCACCTGGCAGCCGGGGCCGAGTTCCGTCCATTTTTCAATGGTGACCTGTGCTCCCAAGCGGCATCCATCGCCTATGACCACCTCTTCACCGATTACCGTATAAGGGCCTATGGATACATCGTTTCCGATTTTTGCTGTTGGGTCTATTATGGCTGTGTGATGAATTTCCCCGGACATAACGTATTTTCCATTATACAAAATCAGCCTTTCCCTGATGCTGAGACACCTCCGGGAAATAAAGGCCATCGAGAGAGCTGAATCGAGGGATTACGTATTCGAAGTATCAGTATAATTTGATCGGGCTAATCCGGTTCAATAAAACAGACCACGGCGCTTATTTCTTTTCTTCCTCTTGTATCATTGCAGCCATCAGTTCCGCCTCGCTGACCAGGGTTCCTTCGACGTAGGCTTCCCCTTTGAAGACCCAGACGTGCCCCCTGTGCTTAATGACTTCCACCTCCAACCTGAGATTATCTCCCGGGACGACGGGTTTCCTGAACCTGGCTTTGTCTATTCCCATGAAATAGGCGGCTCGCTGGCCGGCTTTTTCGAGATAGGACAGCGCCAGGTAACCGCCCACCTGGGCCATTGCTTCAAGGATTAGCACTCCTGGCATGATGGGCTGTTCCGGAAAATGACCCTGAAAGAAGGGTTCGTTGATGGTCACATTCTTGAGACCCACCACCCGCTTGCCTTCCTCTATTTCCAGGATGCGGTCCACCAGCAAGAAAGGGTAGCGGTGAGGAAGATAACGCTGGATATCATTTATATCTTTCAAGAGTCCCCCTATATGAAGTATCTGAAAGCTTACCCATTTTCCTTTTCGCTTTTAAGGTCGTCGACTTTCTTCTCGAGCCTTCTGATATTTTTAATCAAATCCGGCAGTTTGGACAGACTTAACTGAACCTTCCTCCACAGGTGGTGGGGTATGGCTGGAGAGCCTGCGACCAGTGCGTTGGCGGGCACGTCCTGGGCCACTCCGGATTGGGCTACCACTATGGCGTTATCCCCTATGGATATATGATCTATGGTGCCCACCTGGCCTGCGAGGGTAACGTTATTCCCCAGCTTGCAACTGCCGGAAAGGCCCACCTGGGCGAGGAAGATATTGTTCTCACCCACCACGTTATTATGGGCCACGTGGACCTGGTTGTCCATCTTGGTGCCTTTTCTAATCAGCGTTACCCCCAGGTTGGCTCTGTCTATGCACACGTTTGCACCTATTTCTACGTCGTCCTCGATTTTAACGGTGCCCACCTGAGGTATCTTGTAGTGGTTCCCCTCCCCGGTTTTAACGAAGCCGAATCCATCGCTGCCGATGACTGTGCCGCTGTGTATAATCACCCTCCGACCTATAGTAGTGCCATTGTAAATGCTCACGTTGGAATAGATTATGGAGTCGTCGCCGATGGAGACGCCGGCGCCTATGGCGGCTCCGGGATGCAGGATAACCCTGTCTCCTATTCTGGAGCCCTCGCCTATGTAAACGAAAGGGAATATTTTTACGCTCGCGCCGAGGCTCACATTTTTGCAAACACATGCCTTTTCATCGACTCCGGGCTCAATTCTGACAGGGGGATGGAAAATCTCCAGCACTCTGGCAAAAGCCAGGTAAGGTTCTTCGACTTTTACGTAGGGGAGGTTTATGTTGTCTTCTTGCGCCGTTAATACTGCCGAGGCCTCGCTTTTATCCAGTAGTTTAAGGTGTTTCTTGTCTGCCACAAAGGTAATCTGGCCCGGTCGTGCATCTTCGATTCCGGATACACCGGTAATCTCAAGGCGCGGGTCTCCCTGCAACTCTCCTCCCACGATCTCTGCTATTTTTGAAAGTTTTATTTTCATCTGGTATAGATTATGGTTCTATTCCCGGTTTGAATATTTTACTTTTGCTTGGCGTCATAAGCCTGGATGATCTCATCTGTGAGGTCGATGGCGTCTGACGCATATATAATACCCTGTTCTCTGGCGAATATTAGTGAATAATTATTTTTCTTGCCAAACTCTTCCACCACTGAAACCAGATCGTTGAGAATTTTTTCTTCTATTTCTTTCTTTTTCCGTTCCCACTCCTGTACTGCATCCGTCCTGAATCTTTTGTACTCCTTCATCTTCTTTCTGAACTCTTCCTGTTTCGCCTTCAGCGATTCCTCGGTGAGCACAGACACCTGTTTGGCCGCTTGCTCCTGCATCGTTTTGAGCTCAGCTTCTTTTTGTTGGATGTCTTTCAGGACGGCGTCTCGTTCTTT
>CAYVLI010000269.1:0-4478 GCA_964452105.1 uncultured Nitrospinota bacterium | reverse complement strand
GTTAATTACCGGGTGAAGACCATGCTGGAGAAGGTTACCGTGGCGTTTTCATCCGGCCATTGTGAATACTTGAGCAGTTCCCCCCCTACCGGCCCGATCACCTTCAGCATGGTGTAGATGCAGGGGAAACCGCATACGCGTCGCCGGTCTCTATCCCTGGCGATGTTTCGAAAAAGTCCCTCGGCGTCTCCTTTTTCCACCAGCCGGAGCATCTTCATGTCTTCGTCGGCCATCCGCCTCAGGTGGGCCGGGCTGATGGGTTCCTGGTCTCCGAAGCGTGGCCCCACGTGGCTCAAGTCTGCGCTGGCGATTATACAGACCTGTTTCCCCGATTCGGCAATGCACTCCTTTAAAGCATTGGTGAATTTACCCACCTGCGAGTCGCCGTCGGGCGGAGTGGAATTAGCAATGTGTTCATGAAAGGAGCCGCACAGCACCGGCAGGATGGTCACGTCCTTTTTCCCCTGCAGGATGTGCTTCAGGAACACAGCCTGAAGTTCCACGGAGTGTTCTCCCCTGTGAGCCAGTTCGTCGATGGAGATTTCGGGGCCATATTTATCGTAGAGCGCCTCAGCCATCTCCTGGTTTGTCTTGAGAGTGCCCATGGGAGTCTCAAAATCCTTGGAGGTCAGGATGTAAGGGCTTTCGGTGGCCATGTGAGCCGTGCCCAGTATTACGTAAACGTCTGCCGGGCGCCTGGATTTGATTTCCTTGTAGGCCCAGGCGTAGGTGGAGCCGCCTCTGGAATAATCTATATGGGGAATTATCGCCCCTTTAATGGCGCCCTCCGGGTTTTGACTCGCTCCGTCTCCCGGCCCTTCGGGATGCACGAAATAAGCGTCGAGCTCTGTGGCAAGCTGCTCGGGTTCGGCGGGGTAGCTTTTCCCGGCCAGCATGGCCTTTCGTGAGGGGGAGGCATTATATTCGTTCACCAACTTCTCTTTGTATGAGAGGAAGAGATCGCTTTCCAGGAACAGGTTTTCATCCAGTTGTTCGGCCAACTCTTCAATTTTCTCCTTGTATATGAGCTGTCCGGAGATTTTCATGAAATCCGCCTGGATGTCCAGCAGCGAGTGCTGTCCGTCAAAGAGTCTTAATATATGGAAGGCTTCTACGGGCAGGAATACCACATTCTCGACGTAGCTCAGGGTATCTCTCAAGCAGATGACTCGCTGATCGGACATTTCAGCGGGAAACAGTTCTATGGATGCTCTTAGTTTGGGGTATTCCATGTTTTTCCCATAATCGTTCTATTTTGAAATCATTTGACTGTAACTAATTTCATAATGGATTATTATGTATCGGTCAATATAAAATGACGTGGGTTGTTCTGGAACTGTTCAAGAATTTTTTGATTTTTTTTGGAGGACTGAGAAAATGGCTGAAGGGGACGGCATGAAGATAAAGCGGGCGGCCTGCTATCAATGTTGGTGGCAGTGTGGTGTCAAGGTTCACGTCAAGAATGGAAATGAGATAGTAAAGATTGAGGGAGACACGGAAAATGCGCTGGGCGGTCGCGGCAACCTCTGCGTGAAGAGCGCTTCAGCCATAGATTTCCATGACAGCCCCAACCGGCTTAATTACCCCATGAAGCGCACGGGTGAGCGCGGAGAGATGAAGTGGGAGCGAATCACATGGGACCAGGCCCTGGATGATATAGCGGATAGGTTAGGACGCATCAGGAGCGAGTACGGCCCAGAAGCCCTGATGATAATCGGCGGGACGCAGCACGGCGTTGCCGACTGGGCCTCCTGGCGCTTCGCCAACATGTGGGGCACGCCCAACATATTCCATCAGGGCAAGAACTGCGGCGAGGCCGAGTTTCTGGCCATGTGCGCCGTTTACGGTTACACCACGCGCTCGCAGGGGGGCGGGGCCAGGGCGGGTGTCACCAGGTGCATCATCAACTGGGGGGCTAACCTGGCTGAGTCCGGCCACCTGGGGTTCAGGGCCATAATGCGGGCCAGGGAGCGGGGGGCGAAGCTGGTGGTTGTTGACCCCAGGCGGACGAAAACCACCGAGCAGGCAGATATATGGATGCAGCTCCGCCCCGGCACCGACGGTGCGCTGGCATTGGGCTTGATGAACGTGATCATCGGGGAAGAGCTTTACGATAAGGAGTTCGTGGATAAATGGTGCATCGGTTTCGACAAACTAAAAGAAGTGGCTGCGAAGTGGACGCCCCAGCGTACTGCGGAGGTAACCTGGGTTCCGGCTGAAACCATAGTAGAAGTGGCGCGCCTCTACGCTACCAGCAAACCCGCCCACTTGACCTGGGGCGTGGCTGCCTGCCAGCTCGGGCGCGGGAATAAGGGAGCAGTCAAATCGGCTGTATTGGGGAAGTGTATCCTGCGGGCGATCACCGGGAACGTGGGCGTCATCGGCGGCGACCCCTTCATGGATCACCCCTACCACCTCAACTGGATAGATAATCTCAAATGGGACCTCCTGCTCGACCATCCCGAAAGGACGAGGGATAACCTCAGCGCCGATGAGCATCCCGTGGCATCGGTGAAGGCCTACAGGCTCTTCCGCGAGGCGCAGGCGAAAGTTTACCCGAAGGGTTTTGGGGCGGCCCACTACATGGTCTTCCCCTCATCCTGGGCTATGTGGCGGGGGGTGCTGAAGGGGGAGCCGTATCCTGTGAAAGCAATATGCACGCAGGGAAGCAACACGCTGGTAAACGTAAGTGACGCCCGAACCACCTACCGGGCTTTGAAGAGCGATAACCTGGACCTGCACTTCGCCATGGATCTTACCATGCAGCCCACGGCCTCTCTGGCCGACTACCTGCTCCCTGCGGCGGGTTGGCTGGAACGGCTCAACCTGCGCACGGATTGGGGGCTTTCAAACGTCTATCAGTGTACGGAGGCGGCTGTGGAGCCTCTATATGAACGGCGCGACGATTATTGGATGTGGGCTCAGCTTGCCAGGCGGATGAATATGGGAGACGAATGGCCGGATACGCTCGAAGACATGTGCAACGTATTCCTGAAAGGTACGGGCATGAATTTCCAGCAACACCTGGAAAAGAACGAAGAAGCCCAGTTCAGCTATGGCTCCTCGACCAGAGAAGACCGCATTTACGAGAAGACGGGTTTCGCCACCTTCTCGGGCAAGGTGGAGTTATTCCCCGGCATATTGGAGAAGTTAGGCTACGACCCTTCACCGGACTACGACGAGCCGCCTCGCTCTCCTTACGCTACGCCGGAACTGGCGGAGGATTACCCGCTGATACTCATCAGCGGCTCCCGCGTGCGCGAGTTCTGGCACTCCAGTTACCGGGATATGGAGAAGCTGCGGCGTATTTACCCCAGGCCGAGGCTGGAGATAAATCCGGTGGACGCAGAGCCGCTGGGGATCAAGGATGGCGACCCTGTTTACATAGAGACGCCGGAAGGGAAGGTTAAACAGTGGGCGAAGGTCACCGACGGGATGCTCGGAGGAGTGGTGCACGCGGACGGATACTGGTGGTTCCCGGAGATGCCGGGGACGGACCCCTGCCTGTTCGGGGTATGGGAGTCCAACATAAACGCCATCACGCCGGGCGATCCGGCCACTTTCGACTATGCCGGAGACAACAACTTCCGGGCGCTTCTGTGTCGCGTTTACAAAGCCGCCGAGATTTAGCATGAAGAAAGGGGAGGGGGAGAGACCCTAATCGAGAGTGGTTTTTTCCAGGAGTTCTGGTGGAGTTATCATCTATTCGGAGGCGCTTTCGCTTTTGCGGTTCCATATTTTCAAGGATAGGCCAGGCCGGAGCCGGCCCATTACCCTTTCGCGCATGACCGGGTGGATATCTTTCGTATGGAAATAACCGAGGTAAAAATATATCCCTTCGACACGACAAGCTACGGCGGCCGGACAAAGGCCTTCGTGGAGATAACCGTGGACGAACTGCTCACAATACGGGGGCTGAGAGTCATCGAATCGAAGAGCGGCGGTCTGTTCGTGAGCTATCCCTCTCAGGTTGGACGGGAGGGGAAACCCCGCAGCCTGGTCATCTTCGAGAACAATAAGCTAAGGGAGCAGATACGCAGGGCAGTGATAGATGCCTACAGGGAGCAGGAAGGCTGAGGGGCCCACTTTTGAGAAAGGATACTCCCCGATTTTTTCCCGGAACTTTTATGACCGATTGGGATTCGATTTTTCTCATTCTCTAGAGAGGTGGTTTTGGTGGGCGAGAAGGCGCTTCTGATTAACTCTAATAGTATGAAACCGCCGGTGGCTCCCGTGGCGCTGGACTATCTGGCTTCAGCGCTTGCATGGGGCGGCTTCCAGGTGGAGTTTCTCGATCTCTGCTTCTCACAGGATATGAAAGAGGACCTTTCCGAAGCCCTCCAGAGGCAAGAATATCTCTTCACGGGCATAACCTTCAGGAACACGGACGACGTTTATTACCTGAGCCGGGATTTCATGGCGCCACGGCTGAAAAAGGTTGTGAATCTGGTCCGGCGCAATTCAAAGGCGCCCGTGGT
>CAYVLI010000268.1:0-4480 GCA_964452105.1 uncultured Nitrospinota bacterium | reverse complement strand
CGTTGGCGTGTATGTCTGAGATGATGGCCAGTTTCATGGGGTTAACCTGTTGAAAACATGGATCATATCAACCATGTTGAAAATGTTATGGTCGTAGGGGAAAATTATTCCATTATCTCGCAGGGGATTTACTCCACGATTAGAGTATAACAGAATAGAAAAGCTTTCCTCAAGCTTTTTCACGCTTCTTTAAATGTTTTACCTCTCACCGGGGTCATTTGAAGCGGGCGCCGTAGGGGCTGGCGTCCTGGACGCCTAATAAACGGAGATAGACCGATATCTGGCCGCGGTGGTGTGCTTCGTGCTCTATGAGCATGTGGATGTTTTCCCGGGCGGTTCTGCGGACGTTCAACTTTTCGTTGTGATATTCCCTGTCCAGTTCTTCGTCTGACAGGGAGCGGATGAACTTCACGGCCTCGCGATGAGCTTCTTCGAGGTTATGCAGCTCTGTTTTAACGTCCTCCACATCGCCGAGGACGGCCAGAAGCCCTTCGGGGAGCCTCTTTTCAAGGTACTCCCAGTTTCCTTGAGCCAGCTTGCAGACGGCCTCGTCGGACTTCCAGATGTGGCGCAGGAGCTGACCCAGGGTCAGCGCTCCTTCGGCTGGCGACCAGTTCAGCTTGTCGGGGGGTACTTTTCCCAGCATGGTACTGGTGCGGTTCCTCATGGATTCTTTCAACCGGGCGAGGGTTTCTGCTTCTTTCATTTTTTTCTCCCTGTTCTCCTATTAGTCAAAAGAGGAACATTATCAGAGTATGCTATCTTTCTGAGGGCGACCGGCCGGTCGCCCCTACGGGTTATCAGAGGAGCGTTATCAGAGTATGCTATCATTATTTTTACCGGTAGTCCTCGAAAAATAGGTGCGCCCAGGGTGTTTACTGTTTGAAAATAGCTGTGGGTATTTTAATATGTAATGCCACGTTGAAGAAATTTAGTGTTAGATGCGGAATAAGATGTGATTATGGTTGAGAGTGGTATTATTTTTAAAACAAAGCTGAGTTGTTACGAAGGAGGTTCTGCGAGTTTTGAAGTCCACCAGGCTCTCTGAAATAAGGAACATAGGGATAATCTCACACATAGACGCCGGGAAGACCACGATAACCGAGCGCATCCTCTACTATACGGGTTTGATACACCGCATGGGGGAGGTCCATTTCGGCCAGGCCACCACCGACTGGATGGAGCAGGAGCAGAAGCGAGGCATAAGCATAACCGCGGCGGCCGTTACCTGCCGCTGGAGGGACCACGATATAAATATAATAGATACTCCGGGTCACGTGGACTTTACCGCCGAAGTGGAGAGATCCTTGAGAGTGCTGGACGGCGCTGTGGCCATCTTCAGCGCGGTGGAGGGTGTGGAGCCGCAATCGGAAACTGTGTGGCGGCAGGCGGAGCGCTACCGGGTGCCGCGCATCGCCTTCATCAACAAGATGGACCGTGTGGGGGCGGATTACGTTTCAGCCCTGGAGGATATGCGCGGCAAGCTTAATGCAAACCCGTTGCTGACGCAGCTTCCCCTGGGGATGGAGGAGAGCTTTCAGGGCGTAATAGACCTCATAAAGATGAAGGCTATTTACTGGAATGAAGAAGACCTCGGTGTTACTTATTGCGAGAGCGAGATACCAGAGGAATACAGGGCGGAGGCGGAGCGTCGGCGAGAGGAGCTGGTGGTGGCCGCAGCGGATTACGACGAAGCGCTCATGGAGAAATATCTTAAGGGGGAGGATGTAGCTGAGGATGAGATAATCAGAGCGGTTCGGGCGGCTACGCTGAGCAGCGAAGCGCAACCCGTTTTGCTGGGGTCGGGGCTGAAGAACAAGGGGGTGCAGAGCCTGCTTGACGGAGTGGTGGATTTTCTGCCGTCTCCGCTGGAGGTGCCGCCAGTGGAAGGGCTGAACCCGCTGACAGAGCAGAAAGAGGTCCGGCGTGCGAAGTCCGACGAGCCTGTGAGTGCGCTGGTTTTCAAGATAATAACCGATGAAGGCCGCCGCCTTACCTACCTGCGCCTTTATTCGGGCGTTATGGCTCCTGGCGACGTGCTTTATAATCCGAACCTTAAAATTAAAGAGCGCGTCGCCCGTCTGTTCAGGATGCGGGCGAACAAGCGGGAACGTCTGGAAAAGGCCGGGCCGGGGGAGATAGTGGCGGTCGCAGGGCTTAAGGAGGCCAGGACGGGGGATTCTCTGTGTTCTGAAAATGCACCGGTCGTGTTTGAATCCATGAAATTTCCCGAACCGGTAATCTCGGTGGCCATAGAGCCCAGGACTCAAGGCGATCAGGAGAAGATGGTGCAGGCCCTGGGTAAGCTGGTGGCGGAAGACCCGACCTTCAGGATGGCTTTTGACGATGAGACCGGCCAGACTATACTTTCCGGGATGGGTGAGCTGCACCTGGATGTGCTCACCACCAGGTTGACGGAGGACTTCAATGTAAACGCGAGGGTCGGCAGACCACAAGTTGTGTATCGGGAGACAATAGATAAAGAGGCGACGGGCGAGTCTCTCGTGGAGCGTGAGATAGCGGGGGTGATGCAGCACGGACACGTGATTCTAAGGGTGGAGCCACTCCCCAATGGGGCGGGCCTGGAGTTTGATGTTGAGATGAAGGAGGGGAGCATACCGGAGGAATTTATTCCCGAAATAGAGGAGAGCGTGGGAAGGTCGGCCGGGAGCGGTGTGATCCTGGGCTATCCCACTGTGGATATCAAGACCACGCTGGCGGGGGGTTCTTACAAGGAGAATGTCTCGACGGCATTGGCGTATGGGATAGCGGCTTCCATGGCTTTTCAGGATGCTCTGGAAAAGGCCGGGCCGGCGCTGCTCGAGCCGGTCATGGAGGTGGAGATTGTGACGCCGGAGGAGTTTGTGGGCGGCGTCATAGGAGACCTGAACGGGCGACACGGGAAGATGAAGAACGTGGTCGATAAGATGTCTTATAATGTCATCACTGCGCTGGTTCCTCTCTCCCGGATGTTCGGCTACTCCACGGAACTGAGGTCCATCACCCAGGGGCGGGCCACATTTTCCATGCAGTTCAACAGATATGACAGGGCAACGGAGCGGACTTGATTCATATTTGTTTCATTATTGAGGTTATTAAAGATGAAAGCATCGGAACTCTTCGTCGAATGTCTTAAAGCACAGGGGGTGGAATACGTTTTCGGAATCCCGGGGGAGGAAAACCTGGACCTCATGGAGGCTTTCAATGGCTCGGGGGTTGAGTTCATACTGACGCGGCACGAGCAGGGTGCGGCGTTCATGGCGGGTGTGTACGGCCGGCTTACCGGCAGGGCCGGAGTCTGCCTGGCTACCCTGGGGCCTGGAGCCACGAATCTCGCCACGGGTGTCGCCGATGCGCATCTGGATAGGTCTCCACTGGTGGCGATAACCGGGCAGGCAGGCCTGGACAGGGTTCACAAGGAATCTCATCAGTACGTGGATATAGTGGCGATGTTCCGTCCCATGACCAAGTGGAACACCATTGTGTACAGGCCTGAGAACATTCCTGAAATAACCAGCAAGGCCTTTAAACTGGCCCAGCAGGAGAAACCCGGGGCAACGCACATAGAGCTGCCTGAGGATGTGGCGGGGGAGGAGGTGGAAGCCGCTGTCATTCCTCTGAGGCCCCGTCCCCTTAATGAGGCCCCAGAGGAAGCGATTAAAAAGGCGGTGCAATGCATATCCGGGGCCAGGAGGCCGATAATACTGGCAGGAAACGGAGTCATCCGAGGGGGTGCTTCCAGCGAACTGCTGGAGTTTGCCGAAAAACTGGATATACCTGTCGCCCATACTTTCATGGGCACTGGCATCGTCCCGCCAGACCATCCTCTCTCACTTTTGACGGTCGGCCTTCAATCCAGAGATTACATCTCCTGCGGATTCGAGGCGGCGGACCTGGTGATAGCGGTGGGGTATGATTTCGTGGAGTACCACCCGGAGTTCTGGAATACGGGGCGCGATAAAAAGATAGTGCATATAGACGCCACCTACTCAGAGGTGGATGATTCTTACGTGCCTCAGGTTGAAGTAGTCGGCGATATAGCATTTTCTTTAAGGGAGATATGCCGATCGACGAGCAGGCATGAAGGATCTCACGGCTACGCCATGGCCTTGCGGGAAGCGATATGCGAGGAGCTGGAAAAGTACAGTGAGGATAAGAGCTTTCCTCCGAAACCACAGAAGGTCATTTCCGATGTGCGATCTGTGCTGGGCAAAGAGGATATACTTATATCAGATGTTGGCGCGCACAAGATATGGATAGCGCGTATGTACCCCTGCTACCGGCCCAATACCTGCATCATCTCCAATGGCCTTGCGGCTATGGGGATAGCGCTGCCCGGCGCTATTGCAGCCAAGATGGTGCATCCGGACAAGAAAGTTCTGGCCGTAAGCGGTGATGGTGGTTTCGTGATGAACTGCCAGGAGTTGGAGACGGCGGTCAGGCTGGGCACACCCGTTGTGAATCTGGTGCTGAACGATGG
>CAYVLI010000267.1:0-4482 GCA_964452105.1 uncultured Nitrospinota bacterium | reverse complement strand
CCGGGCTTTTGCAAGAAATACTTTTTTTGGAATTATTACATAATACCAAAGGGCAGGGTTGATAGCCCTGCCCTTTGTTGTCAAGAAAAACCGGAATCTTTATTTTACTATTCTACCTGAATTGTCATCGTGTGTCCCATTCATATTAACCTATAACACCCTTGTGCATAGGGTCAGGACTTGAACATCCTTGACCGGATTCAAGCCAAATCAAGTAGGTATCCTCTTTGTTTCCATATCCAGAATAGTGGCTACGACATCATCAGGTTTTTCTTTCTCGATGAAGTAAAAATCATAAGGCTGGTCCATTTTGGTAAGCTTATTTTTGGGAACTCCTCATCATTAATAATGCGGTGAGCGTTAGTAATGATAAGGTTGCCCATGGCTTGACGGACAATTTTGATGAGTTCAACAACGGGAACGGCACCAGATGAAATGATATCCTTCAATAAGTTAAGAAAGACGGCTGAGCTTGCTTCCTCTCATATTAAATGATTCCTTACTACTTTTTTCAGATAACCTACAATGCCCTGGGGAAAGAAGATAACCATGAATACGAATACGCTTCCTACCACGATTAGGTACTGGTCTGTCCAGGAGGAAATGACCTCGCGGAGGATTATGTATATGCCTGCACCCACCATGGGACCCACGAGGGTGCCGATGCCGCCCAGCACGTTCCATATGACTCCCTCGCCAGACACGATAAAGAAGAGGAAATCGGCCGCAGCGTAGGCCTTGAGCAAGGCATAGAGCGAACCGCTCAACCCCGCCACCAAGCCGGAGACCACCACGGCTAACAGCTTGTAGTTGTCCACGTTGTAGCCGATGGTTTGTGCCCTTTCCTCGTTTTCGCGTATGGACTCCAGCACCTTACCGAAAGGCGAGCAGGTGATCCTACGTATGGCCAGGTAGACTATGATAACTATGGTAAGGATGAAGAAATAAATGATGTAGCTGTTATTCAGTGAGAGGTTAATTAGGCCGGGCAGATAGAGGTGTGGGGTGTGGAAGTTGAGGCCGTTTTCGCCGCCGGTGAGAGAGGTCCAGGCAAAGATTATGCGGTAGAGTATCTCGCTGAATACTAGTGTGGTAATGGCGAAGTAGATGCCTCCTAAACGCCTGGAGATGAACCCGATGAAGACCGCCGCCATTCCAGCTGTTCCCATGCCCACGAGGATGGCCAGCCAGAGCCCCGACTGGTAGTGAATGATACTGAGAGCGGTGCCATAAGCACCCAGGCCGAAGAATACCGCGTGTCCGAAGCTGACCATGCCCGTATAACCTATAAGTATGTCCAGGGACATGGCGAAGAGTCCCCACACTATAATCTCACTGAGAAGGGCGCGGTAGAAATCCCCTATCACGAACGGGGCCAAGCACAGCAAGCCCACCAACGAGGAGAAAAGGACGGTGAACAGCGGTAGGCCCTTTTCCGCCAAGTGTGCTTCTTTGGGCTGAGAAGTCCTCTCCATTTTCACTGTTTCCCTTGCTGAGCGAAGATTCCTGCGGGTCGGACCAGAAATATAACTATTAGAGCCACGAAGGATAATATTTTAGCCTGTGTAGGGTTGACCCATACGGAGCTTATGGACTCCAGTTCCCCGATGAATATCCCTGCCACGATGCTTCCCTTGAGACTGCCCATACCTCCTATGACCACAACGATGAAAGCATATAGGATAATATCCAGCCCCATGGTGGCTGCTATGCCCCCGTAAAGGGGGCCTACCAGGACACCACTCACCGCCGCCAACGCCGAGCCCAAACCGAAGACCATGGTAAGCACCACTGGCACGGGGATGCCCATGGCGCCGGCCATCTCTCCGTCCTGCGTGGTGGCTCTGATCCAGAGCCCATAGCGGGTTTTGCGCAGGAATGTGATCAATCCTAAAATTATTGCCCCCGAAATCATGGCCACCATTATGCGGTAAAAGGGGTAGTCGAAGCCGAGCAAGTTGAACCTGTAGCTAATAGGTGCATCCATACCTTTGGCAATAGGCCCGAACAACCAGAGGGCCAATTGCTGAAGAACCAGGCTCACTCCGAAGGTGGCCAATAAGGTGTAGAGAGGGTCCCGCCCTAAAATGGGGCGGATAGTGCCTTGGTACATAAGTACCCCTATGAAAAAGACTAGTACCATAGCCACAGCTAAGGCCACCCAAAAATTGCCCAGGAGAATAATGGCATAGTAAGCTATGTAGGCGCCAAGCATGTAGAGCTCACCGTGGGCGAAATTCACCACATCCATGATGCCGAAGATGAGGGTGAGCCCGCAGGCCACGAGGGCTAAAACCATCCCCATCTGTAACCCGTTGACTATCTGAATGACAAACAAATCCCAGTTCAAAGAGCCCCCCTTCGACCATAGAATCTTTCTTCAAGTGCTGTACGCCGCCCATGACCACGGATGATGGCCACGGCGCCGGGGATCAAAAGCTCAGGTAATTCTTCAGCAGGCCTTCATCGGATGCTATCTCTTTTGAAGGGCCATGGTGGCGCACCTCGCCCCGCTCCAGAATATATGCGCGGCTGCTCACCCCCAGGGACATTTTCACGTTCTGCTCAACCAAGAGGACGGCTACTCCGCGCTGGTGGAGCACTTCTATAATCTTCTCGATCTCCTTTACTAACAAGGGCATAAGCCCCTCTGTGGGTTCATCCATGAGCACGAGCTTAGGGTCTATGACCATGGCCCGGGCTATTGCCAGCATCTGTTGTTCACCGCCGCTCAGGGTGCCACCCATTTGCCCCAAACGTTCATAGAGCACGGGAAAACAGTCGTAAACTTGATCCAGCAGTTGCCGTTTCCTATTCTCGTCGATGCCGGAGCGCTGCAATCCGGTCATAAGATTTTCGAATACCGTCAACTGAGGAAAGACACGCCGGTCTTCGGGCACATAACCTATACCCATGAGTGATATTTGATGAGAGGGTAAAGCGGTTACCTCTTGGTTCAAGAAAAACACCCTGCCATTTTTGGGCGGCACGATGCCCATGATGCTCTTCAAGGCCGTTGTCTTGCCCATCCCGTTTCTTCCCAAGAGAGCAACCGTCTCTCCCTCCCGCACCTCCAAGCTCAGTCCGAAGAGGATATGGCTCTTACCATAATAGGTGTGTACTTCATCTACTTTAAGTAACTCAGTCATAACCCAGATAGATTTCCTGTACCCGGCGGTTCTCCTGTATCTCATGCGGAGGGCCTTCGGCGATGATCTCACCCTGGTGGAGTACGGTGATGGTCTGGGCCAATTCCATGACCACCTTCATGTCATGTTCCACCAGGATGACGCTGAGGTTGCTGGATATTTCCCGGATGAGTTCTATTATCTCCGTCGCCTCGCCCCTGCTCATGCCTGCCGTGGGTTCATCCAGGAGAAGCAGTTGGGGGTCTGTGGCCAGGGCGATGCCTATCTCCAGATTACGCTGCTCACCATGTGAGAGCTGTGAGGAGACCAAATGGGCTTTTCCCTCAAGCCTCACCGCTTTCAATACCCCCATGGCTCGCTCCTTCAGAGAGCGGTAAGAATTGTAGTGTGAAAAAAGGCGGTAGCCCACCTTTCTGGATTGGCAGGCGATGCGGATATTCTCAAAAACGGTGAGACCTAAGAAGATATTAGTTACCTGGAAGGAGCGCGCCACACCTATCATGGAGATCCGATGCGGGCGATAGTTGGTGATATCCTTGTCCTGAAAGTATATCTTGCCCTTGGAAGCTCGCAGATGGCCCGTAAGAAGGTTGAAGAAGGTGCTCTTCCCGGCGCCGTTAGGCCCTATGACAGCACGCAACTCACCTCTTTGAAGCCGGAAATCCACCTTCTTCACAGCGGTCAGCCCGCCGAACTGCTTGGTGAGGTCCACGGTTTTGAGGAAGACGCCAGCGCTTTCCATTATCCCTTGGTCAGGTCGCACGTCGTGGGGGGATATATCATTTTTTCCTTGGGCACAACGTCGAGTATTTCTTGTTTGCCAGCCTTTATCTCGAAGATAAACTGCTGCAGGAAAGCCTGATGATCTTCCTTCCTGATAAACTTGTCACCCTGGGGAAAGTCGTATCCCTCTTTTACAGCCATTCCCTCTAAGGCGTCCACAAGTTTCATGGTATCTTTACGGCTCTGGAAGTTTGTCTCCTCCATTGCCTTCTTGAGGAAGTTTATCCCCTCGTAGTTGGATTGTACGAACCTGTCAGGGCTTTTTCCGCCGGAGATTTTGGCAAAGGCTTTGTGGAACGCTTTATTGTAAGGCGTATCCAGTGGACCTTCCAATACGGGGATATAACGGTCAATAGCCACTATTCCCTCCGAAGCCGCCTCCCCGATGGCGGGTAGATTGCTGGCGGGGATGACCGCTCCGTCGGCGGCGATGCGCATATTCTTGCGTAAGCCTAGTTCGTAGATCTGGCTGGTTGCAGTTTTTCCGTTGGGCCCAGCGTGGATGAGGTAAAGGGCGTCTACATCCCTGGGTATCTTGGTTGACTGGGGG
>CAYVLI010000266.1:0-4496 GCA_964452105.1 uncultured Nitrospinota bacterium | reverse complement strand
GGGATAATAAAACCCATCTCTCCCCCCGTGGGGAGGCTCAGCGTATAGCCGTGGCCTGCGTAGAAAATGAGGACCCGATCTTCCCTGCCTGAGCCTTGCTGGTCGCTAAGATCTCCAAGCACATATTTGATATTGCTGAGTGTAGCCGGCTTTTTCCTGAACCCTTTGAAATACTCGTCTTCAGAAATCTCCTTCAAGGCTTTTTCGTCCAGCAAAAGCACTACGTTATCTTTCTTGAAGGCAAATCTCTCCACAAGTAATTTGGCCATGCTTTTAGCGTCGTCATCGGCGTAATCGAGCTGATAATCGTTCCAGGGCTGGTTTTTGTAGTTATTAATACCTATGAGCACAGCCTTGCTGTTCTTGTAGAAGTTGGCCTCGGAGGGTTTTACTGAAGCGGAGAATACCTCTCTTGAGGTTAAAGCCAGGATTATGAGGAGGCATAAGTATAATGTAAAGGCGAAAGCACCCCCAGCAGGAATTTTCAAAATGTTTGATCTTCCCATGAATCATCCGCCATTTTAGCTCTGCAGCCAGGATGATCTCACATGAGAGCCAATTATACCGCCGCCCATGAAACTCAAGCTTATAATTATGTATATAATATAGCAAGCTTGCTCTCAAATAATCAACAATTATTTGTTTATTCGATGCCCGGAAGGTACATGGTTATCCCCTGAAGAATCAGGACTTACCCATATTTTCAGTCTGCTGTCGGTGTTTTTGATTTAAGACTAATCGTTCAGGGAACTATACAAGTGGAATAGTGGCTTTTCAACCCTGCCCTCAACAGCAGACCCCGGGTGCGGCCATGGGAGATATAGTTTATCAGTGTTTCCCCGGCGTGCAGGAACGCACTGCGAAACACAAGACTGCACTCCTGCCCCAAAACAGGCCTGTTGCCTGTGCTGCAGGCTCTCCTCGCCCGACAGCGGGCTATTGATCTGGATTCCCGCTTCCGCGGGAATGACACAGGGGAAGCGGGAATGATATAAGGATACCCACTCTTTTAAGGGTGGGAGCTTCACTCAAAGCGTTGAATGCGCGGGCCGAACCACCGGGTTCATCCGGGGGATTCTTTTTTGGGGTAATTGCTGTGAAGAAGATATTGTTCAGGGGACATCTGGCATTTAAAGCTACATGAGTGGTTGGATTTGGCATCAATGAGGTTGGTGAAGAAGTTGGAGGGTACGCCGGAATTTGTCAAAACGAGGGGGAGAACCATGAAAGTTAAACATTCTACGGAGTTTATCCAATCTGTTCTCCCCTAAATATCGGTTATTAAATTAAATATAATCATGGCTAATATCAATATGTTAGCGGTTTTTTAAATAAAAATTTCAAAAAAACCTTGACAAAGATAGAAGGTTCTTGTAAGAAAATAAAACATTTTAGGTGTGGATTAGAATATATGATTAATATCATCAAAATAGAATTATTTACTGAACTTTTATTGCGGTTATAAAGAAATGAGGAAAATAACCTTCTGGGGTTTGATTGCGGTGTGTTCACCGCTTATTATTTTTTCGGCCTGGCTTCATACCTCCTTCGCTGAAACCCAAACACAGCCCATTCTTTTCAGCCATAAGATACACGCGGGGGATTACCAGATGCCCTGTCTCTATTGTCACTCTTATGCCCGCAGGTCGACCATGGCCGGTATCCCCGCCGTCAGAAAGTGCATGGGATGTCATAAGATAGTGGCCATAGATAAGCCCGAAATAAAGAAATTGCAAAAATATTGGAATGATAAGGAATCCATTCCCTGGGTGCGAATACACAAGGTACCGGATTACGTGCAATTCAACCACCGCAGGCATGTGCTCAAAGAAATCAGATGCCAGGAGTGCCATGGTCCTGTGGAGACCATGGTGGAAGTAAAGCAATTCTCCTCGCTGAAGATGGGGTGGTGTCTGAAATGCCACAAAAAACGGCATGCCGATGTCGACTGTTTTACCTGCCACAGATGAGGTTTAGCTAAAAGTGAGCCACGGTGTCAACAGAAGAGGTTTTCTCAAATACCTGTCGTTTTCGGGCGTGTTCGCTTTTTTTGAGAAGAGCAAGGCCTATGAAACCAGGCGTTTAATACCCTACCTCGTTCCACCTGAGGAGATAACGCCCGGCATAGCCAACTGGTACGCCACCGTGTGCAGGGAATGCCCGGCAGGCTGCGGAATGTACGTGAAATGCCGTGAGGGCAGGGCCATAAAGGCGGAAGGAAACCCTGAGCATCCGGTCAATAGAGGAGCGCTGTGTGCATTGGGGCAATCCGCAATGCAGGGGTTATATAATCCAGACCGTATAAGGCAGCCTCTATTGAAGGGCTCAGACGGTAAGTTCAGCCCCATTAGCTGGGAGGAAGCGGAGAAGAGGCTGCTGGAGAAATTGAAAATGGCCGGAAGCGGCAAGCAAAAGGGCCGTACGGTTATGGTCACACCTCTGATTACGGGCAGCCTTCTGAAGCTCCTGGAGGCATGGATGGAAAACTTGGGCGACGGAGAACATTATATGTATGAGCCGTTTGCCCATGAGGCTCTGCGCAGTGCGAATGAGCTGGCTTTTGACCGTGATGAAATTCCACTGTACCGTATAGATAAAGCCCGGATGCTCATCTCCCTCGGCGCCGAGTTTCTGGATAACTGGATTTCGCCTGTCGAATACTCCAGAGGCTTCAGCGAGATGCACCGTTTCCGGGAGGAAGGCGTAAGGAAGTTCATTAGTATTGAGCCCCGCATGTCTCTGGCGGCCGCTAATGCAGACGAATGGCTCTCAGTAAATCCAGGAACGGAAGCCGCCCTGGCCATGGGTATGGTGCATTTGATATTAAAGAGGGGCTTAAACGCCCCGCTGAATCGGGAGAAGATAGAGCTTTTACAGAAGCAGACCCATGATTTCACGCCGGAAAAGGTCGAGTCCATCACCGGCGTCCGACATCTGGCGTTATCCAGATTATCAAGGGATTTTGCCGAAGCGAAACCGGGCCTTGCTCTGGGGCCATCGGTCGTTGCGGGTGGAAAAACGGGATTGGATGCGGCTCTGGCAGCCAACCTGCTCAATTACGCCTGCGGCAACGTGGGAAAAACCGTCGAATTCGGCATGGACCTCGCCTTATCCGGAGCGACCAGATACGGACGCTTTCTGGAGCTTGTAAGCTCGATGCAGAGTGGTGAGGTGGGGCTGCTGATTATCAACAACGTAAACCCGGTTTATAACCTGCCCGCAGCAGCAAGATTTGAAGAGGCCATGGGGAGGGTCCCCTTCAAGGTAGCCATATCCAGCTATCAAGACGAGACGTCTGCCCTGGCCGACCTGGTTCTGCCGGCAGCCACGCCTCTGGAAGAGTGGGGCGACTATTCGCCAAGGAAAGGCGTAGTCGGGCTTATGCAGCCGACCATGAGGCCGCTTTTCGAGTCCCGATCTCTCGGAGATGTAGTCCTGTCCCTCACTAAGGGAATGGGTGATGAGGCAGCCAAAAAGGTTTCCTGGGATAACTATCACAGTTATATTAAGGATTCCTGGAAAGGGTTGCAGGAAGGTTACGGTAGCGGCCAGGATTTTAGAAGCTTCTGGGAATCCTCTCTGAGGAGGGGCGGGGTCTGGCGGGAAGAAAAAGGTGAAAAGGTTTCGCTCTCGAGAGGGTTATCTGCGCATAGAATAGATGTCCACTCCAAAAATGAGGAAGGAAGCGGATCGTTACGCTTGCTCACCTTTCCGGGAAGCTTTTTCGACGGTCGGGGAGCGAATAGACCCTGGCTTCAGGAACTTCCCGACCCCTTGCATAAGATTGTGTGGGGTGCATGGGTGGAACTTGACCCGGAGACAGCCAGAAAGCATAAGATCAGGGATGGAGACCTGGTGGTCGTTGAGAGCGGATACGGAAGCATTGAAGCCCCGGCGCTTCTCTATGAAGGTGTTCCCGAAGACGCCATAGCCATTCCCCTGGGGCAGGGACATACGGACTTCGGGCGCTACGCCAGTTCCGTTGGCGTGAATCCGCTGAACCTGCTTAGCGGGAAACAGGATGAAGTAACCGGCGGACAACATTGGTCGACGGATGGGATAAGGCTCACCAGGACCAAAAGACGCAGTACCCTCGCCACCACCAGCGGGAACAGATTACAATTGAAGCGTGAGATAGTCCAGGTGGTGATGGGTGCAGCATATAAGATGATTAGTGGCATAAAGAAACATAAGCCGCTGGAACTTCCTGGAAGAGTCGGTTTCTACAAGCTGCATCCGCATCCGGAACACCGCTGGGGGATGGTCATAGACCTGCAGAAATGTACAGGGTGCGGGGCATGCGTAGTGGGTTGCTATGCTGAAAATAATGTTCCGGTAGTAGGCAAAAAGATAGTCATGCAAGGACGGGAGATGGCCTGGATAAGCATCCAGGCATATTATGGAGAAGAGAATGAAATAACCGACCGCGTGCTCTTTCTCCCCATGCTTTGCCAGCAATGCGATGATGCCCCCTGCGAACCGGTCTGCCCCGTTTA
>CAYVLI010000265.1:0-4496 GCA_964452105.1 uncultured Nitrospinota bacterium | reverse complement strand
CCAGGATCATGCGCGTCCGGTCGGTCGAGCAATCGTCCACGACTATGATTTCCTTATCCTGCGGCAGATCGACCGATGCCACTTTTTGTAGAATGGCTTGTATGGTCTTCTCTTCGTTATATGCGGCAATCACGATCGATATGAGCACCTGTTCACCTTTAAGCCGCTGAATCGAGGTAACCGCTGGCGCATCTGGAATGAAAATCAGAAAAAAATTACGATTGGAATGTAACAAACAGGTTATTTGATGGTTTTGCCATTCTCTTTTCCCATGACGGCCGGAGATGATTGATACCGCCCATCTTGTCGATGAGCAGACCGGGATTTCCACCTGCGGTTTCTGGATTTCAGATTAAATCCGGAAACATCTTTACCATCGCTGCCCACAGGCTCGTTAATCGGACAATACAGGCTATTTCGCGCTATCAGCGAAGATGACGAGTTATTTCCTGACAATTATAGCAAACACGATTTTTTCGGCAAATGGATAATAAGGCCTGGGGGTCTATGACAATCCATACCATAGCATGGCTGGCTCGAAAGTGGTAAAATAACCGTGGTCGGGTCGATTCTTTTATCAAAAAAAGGGTAATAATTTTAAGGGGAGAGAGAGCCATGGCTTACGCCGATTTACGGGAATGGATAACCCGCCTGGAAGACGAACGGGAGCTGGTGCGCATCACCGCCGGTGTTGATTGGAACAGGGAGATAGGTGGCATAGCGCAGAAGGTTTTCGATGAGGAAGGCCCGGCCTTGCTGTTCGAAAATATAAAAGGATACGAAGCCGCCCGCTGCCGAAAACTTTTTACCGCTTCGCTCTCGACCTACAGCCGCATCGCGCTGATGTGGGGATTACCCGGGGAGACGCCTTATCCGGAGCTTATACGCTACTACATGGAGAATAAGAGAAAGTTTATTAAACCCGTGGTGGTCGAAAGCGGCCCCGTCAAAGAAAATATTCTGAAGGGAGAGGAAATCAATCTCTACGATTTCCCTGTTCCCCTCTGGCATTCCGTGGACGGCGGTCGCTACATAGGGACCTTTCACGGCGTGGTGACGAAGGATCCCGAATCGGGATGGGTGAACGTAGGCATGTATCGCCAGCAGATTCATGACAGGGATCATACGGGCATTACCATCTTCCCCGGTCAGCACATCTGGTTTCACTACCGTAAGTACCGCAGGCTCGGCGCGCCCATGCCCGCTGCGGTGGTTATTGGATGGGACCAGGTGTTGCCCGCCGTCGCTTGCTCATCTCACCCGGTTGGGGTTTGTGAATATGATGTGATGGGGGGAATGCGAGGCGAGCCGGTAGAATTGGTCAAATGCGAGACGGCGGATCTGGAGGTGCCCGCCTGTGCGGAGATAGTGCTGGAGGGGGAGATTTGTACCGATCTGGAGGAATTCAGAATGGAGGGCCCCTTTGGCGAATATACGGGATATTACGCCGGTGAGGCCAGCAAGAAGCCCGTCTTCACCGTCAAGTGCATAACTCATAGAAATGACCCCATCCTGCAGGGCACCATGGAGGGGATACCCGTAAACGAAGACCATCGCATGAGTTCTATCAACCACAGCGGGGCGCTGCTGGAGGCGCTCGCTGAACGCATGTGGGGGATTAAGGCGGTCAATGTGGACCCCAGCACGGGCTGGACGAACGTATTCGTCCAGATAGATAACAGCTACCTCGGCCAGGTGCACCAGGTGGCGGCAAACATCTGGAGCCTGGGCGTATCCAACATGGTGGGCAAGAACGTTTTCGTATTCGATGAGGATATCGACATCTTTGATCTCAAAAAAGTCATGTGGGCTCTGGCCTATCGAGTTGACCCACCTCGAGATATAATCCAGTATCCCGGCTGGATCAGCCCCCTCGACCCCGTGGTGCATCCCGATGATAAGAAAGCCATTGCTGTGAACAAAGGCACCCGCCTGCTCATCGACGCAACCAAACCGATCGAAAACAAGCGCACAGAAAGCTGGTTCGGTGAGAAGTTTCCGCCGGTTTGCTATCCCGATCCGGAGACCATGAAGCTGGTCAATGAGAGATGGCGTGAATATGGCCTCGGTTAGTTTGGCCAGTTGAAAGGATGTGACCGCTGTTAACCTGTAATCTATCGCGCCCTTGAAGTTGAGATCGAGTGTTAAGGTCGGAAACAGGGATAAGTCCCGATAATCGTCTCTCCTGCAGGCGGGTAGGAGCAGGGATTTTGTGATAATATTATACGAATGAGTGACCTCAAGGCCATGAAACAGATGCCTGAAAGCGCAATGGTGCTGGCGGCCGGTTTCGGGGAAAGGCTCAGGCCTCTTACCGAGATTAAGCCCAAGCCGCTGCTGCCTGTGTGCAACCGTCCCGTCATTGAGGGTGTGCTGGCGCTGCTCCGCAGATGCGGAGTCAACCGGGTGGTAATAAATCTGCACCATAAGGGCGAGGATATAGAGGCTGAGCTGGGAGATGGAAGGCGATTAGGTCTCGATATCAGCTATTCATACGAAGAAACCATCCTGGGGACGGCGGGGGGAATCAAGGCGGCGGAAGAGCATCTTAAGCGCGGCCCTTTCTTCGTAATAAACTCGGACATACTGCTCGACGCAGACCTCGAAGCCCTCTCCCGCTTTCACCGCCGGAAAGGCGCCGAGGCCACGCTGCTCCTGAGAGAAGAGGAGGCCCGGCGTTACGGAGCCATAGGGCTGGACGGCGAGGGGAGGGTGGTGCGGTTCTTGCGGATAACTTCGGAGACTGGAGGTTCTCCCTTAATGACGGCCATGTTCACCGGGGTGCAGCTCCTGGAGCCATCGGTATTGAAACGCATCCCGCCGGAGAAACGGTGGGGAACCGCCGAAGACCTTTACCCTGAGCTGCTCAAAGAGGGGGTGTTCGTATATGGCCTGATCTCCAGGGGGAAGTGGATAGACATGGGAACCCCCGGGCGATACCTCCAGGCCAACTTCATGGTGCTCAGGAATCCTTTATTAATGGGGCTGGACGCAAACGATCTATCTGCGACTGGAATCAACGGGTGTGGAAAAGGAGAGGCGCATAAGGGTGTGAAACTCTGGCCGCCGGTTATGCTGGGTGAGGGCTGCAAGCTGGGCAGGGGGAGTGTGATAGGCCCCAACGTGGTTCTGGGAAGCGGGTGCGAGGTAGGTCGCGGAAGCAGAATAGTGAATAGTGTGTTATGGAAGGATGTATCCGTGGGCATAGGAGCCCTGCTGGAGGAATCGATAGTTGCGGAACGGGTCAGGGTTCCCGGCTGCATAAAAATAAAGCGTGCAATGGTGGCGGCGGCTGAGGACGAATCCCTGAGCATAACTTACTTTTGAGCTATTTGGTGGGCAGAGCCCACCCTACAAGCTTCTGAGCTGTAGGGGCGACCGGCGGTCGCCCAGTTGTGATATAGTTTTCCCTGGCAAAAGTCTCCTCCCCCTCGACGGGGGAGGAATAAAGGTGGGGGTGGATATTATTTAATACACCCTCCCGCCTGAGGAGGGAAAACAGCGTAGAGACAATTCATGAATTATCTCTACGCCCGGACAGGAGAGCAACTAAATACTTGATACGAAAGATAGTTGCTTATTCGGGTGAAATGATGCGCGTGGGCATCTCAACACATATATTCGCGCTCCATGAGCTTTCTGAAACCATGCTCGAAGACATCGCCGCCGCGGGTTTTAAATTCATAGAGCTATGGTGTTCGCGGCAGCATCTGGGTTATCACAGGCCGGGGCGGGTAAAGAAGGCGCTCGAAAACATCAGCGATAACGGCCTGGAGTTGGCATCGGTGCACGCCCCCTTCTACTATTCGGTCGAGGAAGCCAGGGCAGGCCGTTTCCTGACCCTCTCCTCACCGGACCCTGATATCAGGGAGACGGCCTTCAACGAGATAGAAATGGTAATAGGAGACCTCAGCATCGAGGGCCCCATTCCCATGGTGCTGCACACCGGTCTTACCTACTCCAACGGGGACCCCGCTTTCGAGGAAAATTTCCTCGAAGGCCTGGAGAGGTTGCTGCCCCTCTGCCGAAAGGCTGGGCTGAAGGTCGCCCTTGAGAACGGCTCGAAGCCGGGCGCGGGATGTGCGAAGATGATGGAGCTTGTAAGGCGTTCGGGAAGCCTCGACGTGGGAGTCTGCCTGGATACGGGCCACAGCAACATCCTCAGCTCGCCGCTCCAGGAGCTGTCCATCTGCGCCACCCGGCTCATGAACATGCACGTCCACGACAACGATGGCGCCGGAGACCAGCACAGACCTCCCTTCAGCGGGAACATACCCTGGGAACAGTTCATGGCCGCCCTTAAGGATACGGGATACGACGGCCCCTTCATCCTGGAGACGGCTGGCGACGAGGACCCACACCTCCCCCTTCAGGAGACCGCAAGGTCCATGGCAAGGCTGGGTTTCTCCCTGGACAGCTCATAAATGCGGAATCAGGCCAGAGACTCCTTTTTGGCGTTCTGGATGGTAATTTTCGGATCGGGATTTGATTTCGGG
>CAYVLI010000264.1:0-4497 GCA_964452105.1 uncultured Nitrospinota bacterium | reverse complement strand
AAAGGTGAAAAAATTCGCTGAACAGAGGAACCTTACTTTTCCCATTGTGATGGATACCGATAAAGCGGTAGCGAAGGAATACGGCCTCGTCGGTCCTCCGCTGAGCTATCTTATAGACCGGAAGGGCCGGATAGTCGGCGGTGTCCTTGGACCCACCGATTGGTCTGGCGTGGACGCCTTTAAGGTAGTGGAACATTTTCTCAACCCCGACGGCGCCTCAGACTGATAAAGTTTTTATGTATTTACAACGCTCTAATTGGGGGGCCTGGCGGATGGCGATGAAGAAAAGTAAGAAAGGGAGACGTTCTACTAAAAAGAGCGATGCTGCGGGCGCCGGGACGAGGAATGTCAGCGTCATTTCCATGGTCTTTACCTCTGTCTGCTGCATTGGGCCTCTGCTGCTGCTGGCCCTGGGCCTGGGCAGCGCCACACTGACGGCGGGCCTGGTGAAGAATAAGTGGATATTTATGGCCATGGGTGCGGCCTCCCTGGGCGCTTCATACTACCTCTATTTCAGGGAACGGAAGCGATGTGCGGCTGAGGGATGCACAGTTGCCAGCATCAAGGCCAGGAAAACGTTCATGGGCGTGGCCACGGCAGTAGTAGTCTTCTTCATGGTTTTTTCCCTGTATCCATATTCCGGCGGCTCTTCCAATTCGGCTGTCGGCATAAAATATAGAACGGCCTCCATCGGCGATTTACCGAACGTCTTCTACTTCTGGGAACCTTGTCCCACCTGCACGGTTACCAACCCTGCGGTGCGGAAGTTGGAGAAGAAATATAAGGGGCAGGCGAACTTTAGATGGGTCAACCTCGTCTCCGATGACGATGCTTATCAATTGGCCAGGAAATACGATGTCCAGGCCATACCCTGGCTGGTCTTCGCCGATGGAGACGGAAGTTTAAAGAGCCTGTTAAAGGGCTGGTTCAGCTTCGATAATGCGGAGCGTCAGCTCAAGGGCGTTATCTCGAATGGGGTAAAAATTAGATAGAATGATTGAGCATCGGGGACAGGTGGAGAATAAATCATTAAAAGGTCAGCTTATGCTAATAGCAGCCTTCCTGACCTGCCCCTGCCACCTGCTGTTTGTCGTTCCTCTGCTCGCCGCCAGCGGTTCAGCCCTGGGCCTGTTTCTGGACAAGCATTTTACCCTCATGCTGATTGTCTTCTCAGGCGCATTCATAACCTCGCTGACCCTTGGCATGAAGCGCCTGGGAAATACCGGACTCGATTCGTAGGCGAATCGTAGCACCGGTTATACCAACAACCATCATCAAATGTCATAAAGGGGTTTACGCATGGCAAAAAATGAGGTCAGGAGTGAGAAAGAATATTACACCTGCCCGGTATGCGGTTTGGCATACGAGGATGAGGAATGGGCAAAGAAATGCGAAGCCTGGTGCTCGGAGCACGACGGGAGCTGCAACCTGGACATTATCCAGCACGCCGTTAACAATGAAAGCGAGAACTGTTGTTAAACACGCAGGTTGAGAAACATTTTCTACCTACAGATGACCGGGAGAAATAGATGAAAGAGAATCTATCGGGTTCAGGGGCCCTCGTTACGTCGGTTATAGCGTCAATTTGCTGAATAGGCCCGCTGCTCATCGCCCTGACGGGGACCGCCGGGGGCGCTTTGGGCATGGCGGCCGGTCTGGCCCCTTATAGAGCTTATTTTATAGCCATCACGATTGCGCTCCTGTCGGTTTCCTGGTTCCTCACGATTCGCAGGAAGCTCAAATCGGCCCATGCGGGCAATCCGCATCCTTTGAAAATCAAGTGGGTGGAAAAAAGGGAGATAATGTTGATAATATCCACTGCCATAGCTATTGCAGCGCTCCTGTTCCCCTACTACTCGGTAATCTTCCGCAGGCTCTTGGTTTAAGGATTTGCGATGATAAGCAAAGGTAAGAAACGCTCCGTCTCAACAAGTGTAGCCAGAAAAAAAAGGAATACCTTGATCATTGCAGGCGTCATCTCGATAGCCGTCGTGGTGGTTTTCATAGGCCTCACTATGACCGGCGGTGAATCGGGAGGCGGGAAGGGATGGAACTACCTTTCCACACCTGCCGCCCTCCCCGCGGGGTTGAAGATGATTAACCTGGAAATCGGGGGGATGTTCTGACCCCTCTGCGCCTACAGGGTGCGAAGGGCCCTGGAAGGGCTCGAAGGGGTGGAAAAAGCGAAGGTAAGCTATTCCGAGAAACGGGCATGGGTGACGTACGATCCGGGAAAGGTGAAGCCCCGGGAAATGGTAAAGGCGGTCGAGAAATCGGGATATAGCGCTATTCCCCGACCGGGCCGATGACCGAACATTGAAGGGGAAGGAGCAGTTCATGGGCAAAAACGGTTTTGATATGGTGATACTGGGTTCAGGGTCTGCGGCATTCGCTGCGGCCATTAAAGCATCTTCGTTGGGAGCGAAAGTGGCCATTACAGAGCACGATACCATAGGCGGCACCTGCGTCAATCGAGGCTGCATTCCCAGCAAGAACCTCATACGGGCGGCGGAGGTCTATCACGATTCGATCTATTCGGGATACCTGGGCCTCGACTGTAAAGGCCGCAAAGCCGATTTCGAATTACTCATTAAAGACAAAGATTCCCTGGTGGAGAAACTGCGCAACAAAAAATATATCGGTATAGCCGATGGCGACCCGAACATAAGCATAATGAACGGCAGGAGCGAATTCATTTCCTCCGGAGAGGTCAAGGTAAACGGTGAAGCAGTCTCCGCAGATAAGTTCATGGTGGCCACGGGTTCGAGGCCGAGAATTCTCGATATTCCGGGCCTGCAAGATACCAGCTACCTGACCAGCCGCGAGGCCTTCGATCTAAAAGAACTCCCTGAATCCATAACTATAATAGGAGGCGGTTTCATCGCCGTGGAGCTTGGGCAGATGTTCCAGCGTCTCGGCTCATACGTCACCATCATCGAACGCAGCGGGCATATCCTCAGCAGTATGGATGAAGAGGTTGCGGATGCGCTCAGCAGTTATTTGGCAGAAGAGGGAGTTCAGATAAAGACCGGCTGGGCCATGGAATATGTCAGCGGCGAAAATGGGGGTGAGGTGAGAGTCAACGGCGTTGTGAGCGGCAAGGAGGAAGAGGTGAAGAGTCAGTTCCTGCTCCTCGCCTCCGGGCGCGTTCCCAACAGCGACGGCCTGGGACTGGAAAGAGCGGGGATAGAAGTAAGCGAGAGAGGTTTTATAAAGGTCGATAAACATTTGCGCACCAGTGCAGCGAACGTGTGGGCCGCGGGAGACGTCACCGGTCCGCCCATGGCCACTCCGGTGAGCGGCAGAGAAGGAGTTATCGCCGCCGAAAACGCCCTGAACGGAAGCGGCAGGGAGGTGGACTATACAACCGTCCCTCGGGCGGTGTTCACCGACCCGGAGGTGGGAAGCGTGGGCCTCACCGTCGAAGAAGCCGAGCAGAAGGGGTACAGGGTGAAAGCGAATTGCCTCCACATGACCGAGGTGCCCAAAGCAGCGGCCATTTTCGATACCCGCGGCCTGGTCAAAATGGTAATCGATGAAGAGACCAACAAAATCCTGGGGGTACACCTGGTGGCCAACCGGGGTTCGGATATTATACACGAGGCCGTGTTGGCCGTGAAATTCGGCCTCACCATTGACAACCTGATAGATACCATACACGTCTATCCTACTATGTCCGAAGCTCTGAGGATGGCAGCCCAGAGCTTCACGCGCGATGTATCGAAGCTGAGCTGCTGTGCGGAGTAATCCTGCTCCAAAACCATGATGGAGGATAAAAATATGGTATTCAAGCTCTTTACAAGTACGCGCTGTGCCTTCTGCAGAAAAGAGATAGACCACAAGGATATCAGGGAGGGCCGCAAATACTTCTGCTCGGGAAAACACAGGGAAGAGTATTTGAAGCAGAAGGAGACGCGTAAAAAGGCGCTCTCCGGCGCGGGGTCGGGTGGCGGAAAAGGGTGCTGCGGCTGAAATGATTCATGAAAGTCTTTGGAAAGGGTTCAGGGAAACCTTTCTTCAAGAAAGGTTTCCCTGAAGAACATTGAACTAATCTCCCAAAATCGAGCGGGCGATGACCAGCTTCTGTATGGTGGGCGTCCCCTCTTCGAACCAGAGGGCGCGGGCGTCCCGGTACATGCGTTCCACGGGGTACTTCCTGGTGTAGCCTATGCCGCCGAAGACGAGTATGGCCCGGTCCGAAACCCGACCCACCGACTCCAGCCCGAAAAGCTTCGCTATGGAAGCCTCGCCGGGTATCTCTATCCCTGCATCGAACTTGCGTCCTGCGTCTGCGATTATGTTCCTCAGCGCATAGACGTCCATGGCCATCTCGGCCAGGTAACCCTGTACGGCCTGTCGCTTCGATATGGGCTTTCCGAAGGTCTCACGCTCCTTTGCGAACTCCACGGCCAGTTCCAGGAAGCGCTGGGCCAGCCCCAGGCAGCTCACGGCTATGGAGAGCCTGCTTATCTCCAGGAAGCTGAAGGCCACCTCCAG
>CAYVLI010000263.1:0-4502 GCA_964452105.1 uncultured Nitrospinota bacterium | reverse complement strand
AAGGCGTCCAGAGCGGTTTTAGCCAGAGCTTCGCCGCCTTCCATGGTATCAACCGTAGTCACGCAGAAAACGGCCTCACCGCCGGCCCCCTTGATGGCCTCAGCGGTTTCTTGAGCCACATCGGCGTCCACGTCGTTGATAACAACTTTGGCCCCCTCCTTGCTAAAGAGTTCCGCCATTTTCTTGCCGACGCCTCGCCCCGAACCTGTAATTATCGCTACTTTGCCCTCTAACAACATCTGCAACCCTCCTTCAACATTTAATGATTTTGATACTGATAGATCGGTGTACTCACCAGCGAATATCCCTATTATACACCATTAGATTTACAGGACAAATGATACATTTCTTTAAATCAGGATGAATTTTTACCCGGAGCGCAAATATGCCCTCCCGTGTTATAATTCATGTTCGAAACCGACATATATACACTTTCGTAAAGCCATTCATTAAAATGGAGGTGAGATGTGAATCTGGAACAGAGGGTGGCGACCCTGGAAAAGAGGCTGACTCGACTCGAGGCCATGGAAGATATTCGCAGCGTAATCGTAACGTACGCCAGGGCGCTCGACGAGGGCAGACCCGAACTGTTGGAAGGTATATTTACCGATGATGCGATGCTGCATACCACACCATGGGGCAAACCCACCCATGGCAAGGGTAAGGTGATAGAAGCTTTCAGGAATTACATGGAGCGGTTCAAAAGCCCCAGACGCTACTTCACCAACGAGGTAATAGAAATCGATGGAGAAAGCGCTGAAGCCTTTTCCTACTGGATTGTCACCCAGCAGCGGGAGGGAAATTCAATCATCGGCTGGGGGACCTATCGCTGGAATTTTATAAAAGAAGGGGGACGCTGGATGATATCCCGCTTCCTGATAGACATCCTCACTATGACCACCCTCGAAAGGGGCTGGGCAGGAGAAGAAGTGATAATGCCTTACTGATAGAACTGATCAAGCCTATCTCATACAAATATTTCTTCTTCGGGTGAATCATGTTGAGAAAAACCGTGTTCCTCAAACGAAAAGTCCCCTTTTATTATCAGAACAGGGCCCACGGATCCTGCGGCCCCCTATCCATTTGTATGGTTGTGGACTCATACAGAAGCGCGCGGCAACCCCGTGTCTCCTTCAGCGAGTATGAATACCTGATAAGGAAACTCATGGACTCCAACATCAAAGGAGGAGTCTATCCGCACAAAATCCCTCCGGGCCTGGAATACTTCGACATGGGCTACGAGATACTGAAAGGCGATCTAAATACGAAGCTCAACAAGATCAGAGAAGCCATAAAGAACAATTGTCCTGTAATACTGCACGTGCACGACAGCTTCGCAGGCCGAAGGAGGGGACATTACGTCGTGGCGGTCGGATACGATGATGAGGGCCTGTTCATCAACGACCCCTACTGGAGGGGCGAGAAGCTAAACCAGCACAAGAAGATAAGCGTGGCTCAATTCTGTAAACAGAACAGCCGATCCAAAATGGTATGGGGAAGGCAGAGGTGGGCCTTGAAGGTAACCGGCCCAAAACCGTAACAGAAGAGCCGACCAAAGAGCCTCGTATCCGTTCAAACGGGTTTTTCAAACTCAGCATGATTGCCCGCACCGCCCCACTCTTAAGCCCGCTCCAGAACAACTGACCCTGGTCGGCTTCGACTCCCCATACAGCATCTTAATTAAAACGTTTTTACAAAATTGTTGCATATACACCGGATTTATGGTAAATATTTATTAATTATAATAATTTTATCCTGATGGGATTAAAGCTTTCTCAGTAGATTAGAAACGCATCCCGGGCGTTGCCACGAGATGCTATGCGCTATCAAGGAAGGAACAGTTTCATAAAGGGCTTTTCAAGACCCCTTATGATGGAAAACCAGGATTATCACGGGCCTTATCGAATGGGCTCAAGAAAGCGCACAGGAGGGTGACTGTGACAAAAGTGAAGTCATCAGAAAAGCAAACCTTCCGTTACAAATCCGCACTCATTTTCAGCCTGACCTCGGTCTTGCCGTTACTGCTGTTCCTCCTGGTTCTGGAAAATCAGGGCTTGATTCAAAATCCGAAAGTGGTGATGTTTTTGGGCTTTAGTGTGGGTATCGCCGTGGTGGGCTTCGTTTTTTTTCATCAGATAGTGCGGCAGGTCAATACCCTCGCCAGCGACTTTCTTAGAGTCGAAAGCGGAGAAATAAACGAGATTACTGTGCGCGAGGAAGAAACCCCGCAAGAATTCTCCGAAATGGCTCGAATCGCCGATGCCTTCAACAAAACCCTCACAGACCTGAAGTCCCACACCAGGGAACTCGAAAATCTGGTTGACAAGCTAACCACCCTCAGCGACCTGACGGGACTCGTCTCCCGTATTCCAAACATCCAGGAAGTGCTGCAGATGGTCCTGGAACGCACCATGTCCACGGTGAATGCCAGGATAGGCTCCATCATGCTTCTGGATGATAATAAACAGAACCTGAGCATTGCTGCGGCCGTTGGTCTCGATGAATCCATCATAAACAAGACCGCTATAAACCTTGGAGAGGGCATCGCAGGCAAGGTAGCTCAGACCGGGGAAGCCGTACTGGTCGAAGACGTAGAGAAAGACGAGCGCTTCAGAAAAACGAACGACCCCAAGTATGAAAGCTCTTCATTTATCTGCATGCCCTTGAGGGCCCGATGGCAGGTTATGGGAGTGCTCAACCTATCCAAAAAAGGGGACAGAAAAACTTTCAGTGAATCGGACCTGAAGTTTCTGAACACCATGCTCGGCCATATAGGGTTCGCCCTGGAAAACGCAAGGCTTCTGAAAGAAGCCAAGGAAGCTGCGAACAAGTTAAGGCAGGTAGTCAACCAGCAGAGCCATCAGCTCAACGAAGCTCAGCAGAGGATTCTGCAATCGGTCAAATTATCCGCACTCGGACAACTCATAGCCGGCGTGGCTCATGAACTCAATAATCCGCTCACCACGGTGGTGGGCCGTTCCCAGCTCTTGTTAGAACAGGTTCAGGACGAAGAAACGAAGCGCGACCTGGAGAAAATAATGGAGCAGGGCCAGCGAGCGGCAAAGATAGTTAAAAACTTACTCTCATTTGCCAGAGAGAAACGGCCCGAAAAACGACCCTGCAACATCAATGATATCTTTTATAAAATACTGGAGGTTTCGGAGCACGACCTGCTAATAGACAATATAGAGCTAAAGACCGAGATGACCGAAAAACTGCCGCCCATCATGGCAGACCCCGATCAGATTCAGCAAGTTTTACTGAATATAGTAACCAACGCCCATCAAGCCATGATGGAGAAGGACCGACCACGCACTTTGACCGTCAGGACGAGCCTTAATGGGAAACATGTCCTGGTGGAAATTATAGACACCGGGCCGGGCATACCATCCGAGCATCAAGAGCATATCTTTGAGCCCTTCTTTACCACCAAGGCAGGGAACGATGGCACCGGCCTCGGCTTGAGCATCTCGTACGGTATAATCAAATCACACGAGGGCAATATCAGTGTGGAGAGCGAAGAAGGAAAAGGAACTAAATTCCTCATAGAATTACCCATCCTTGAAGATGAAGCTATAGACGTCGAAGAGGAAAACAACGCCACAAAAGAGACCAAACTGGACATCCGCAAGATTCTCGTCATAGACGACGAGGAAACCGTAAACGAACTTATAACTGACATCCTCAAAAAAGAGGGTTATAATGTCGACGCTGCGCATAACGGCACACATGGTTTGCAAAAGATTAAAGAGGAAGAGTACGACCTTGTAGTGTGCGACCTACGCATGCCCGGCATGGACGGCAGACAACTCTACAAGGAAACCAGGGAGCTATATCCTCGCCTCAGCAGCCGTTTTATCTTCTTAACCGGCGATTCCGTCAGCGAGGAGACCCGTACATTCCTCGAAGGAAGCGGGAACCCTTACATCATCAAACCCTTCGCCAAAGACGCCTTCGTGGAGACGGTTCAGGAAGCGTGGGAAAAACTCGTCTGAAAAAGAGAAACGGGGGAGACCCTTTCAGGTTTAAGGTCTCCCCTATTCGACTAAGAACTCTAATCCTAAATTTCGGTATGGAATGCACTAAGGCTTTTCCCCGCCCTTGATGGGAGGGGCCACTTGATGGGAGGGTGATATAAATGCTCCCCCTCTCCCTAAACCCTCCCCAACCGCGGGGGGAGGGAACCAAAAACAATCATCATGTTTGTCGTGCTGACAGGTCTCTGAACGTTGCCTGGCAGGTTCAAATGCTGTATGGTCTCCGCACCCGACAGCACATCGAGCCTTCAGGCTTTCCCTTCACAAAGCATCATGAAATTATTGCACTTCTACATCAGCGTCCCTTGAAATTTCCCGCCCTCTTCTCTTTGAAAGCCGCTACGGCTTCCCTTGAATCCTCGCTCCCGGCACAGAGTATGGTGAAGTCGGGGTCGCAGAAGCTTATGTTCGCGCCGTAGGACTGCACCACGGCATTGATGGAAGCCTTGGTCCGGAAAAGCGCCA
>CAYVLI010000262.1:0-4518 GCA_964452105.1 uncultured Nitrospinota bacterium | reverse complement strand
CTATCGAGTTTAAAAAAATAGGAGCCGGGTAAACTCCTGAATCCGGTCAATTATAGCTATCACAAGCCTCGTCTCTTCTAATTATAACATCAACTACCTGCCCCCACAAGGAATCCTGATGCTGGAAGGTGAGGCTCTGATGTTGAGGCATCTGCCGTAGAATGAAGAGGCGCGAAATCCCGGGTACTCTTTGTTATCTTCCCTTGAACTCGGCTTTTGTTCTGTCGAGGAATGCCTGCTGTCCTATTTTCCAGTCTTCTGACCGGCAGAGGTAGCTGAACGTATCTGTCTCGAACTTGATCCCCTCGTCCAGCGGCTTCCCTATGCCGTTGAGCACGGCCTCCTTGGCGGCTCTGATGGCCAGTGGGCCGTTGCCTGCTATCGTTTCCGCCATCTCTTCAACTTTTGCCATCAGGTCTTTGAGCGGCACGACATGGTTTACAAAACCTATTCTGTAGGCCTCCTGCGCATCGTAAAGTTTACCGGTGAGTATTATTTCCATTGCCCGGCCCAGACCCACGATCCTTCTGAGCCTTGAGCAGCCTCCGTCTCCCGGCATCAGTCCCCATTTTATTTCCTGGTGGCCGAAGACGGAGTGATCCGCGGCGATCCTTATATCACAGAATTCTGCCAACTCGTGTCCGCCTGCTATGCAGTATCCGTTGATAGCCGCTATTATGGGAGTGTAAATCTTGTAACCGCCCGATATTCCGCACCAGCCGGGGCCCTGATAGGCCCTTCGCCTGTTATCCTCTTCCGAGTTATCTCTAATATACGGGATCAGTTTTTTCAAATCCGCCCCGGAGCAGAAAGCCTTGTCTCCGGCCCCCGTTAGTATGGCCACCAGGACTTCCTTATCCTGCTTTATCTCCTCCCAGATGGTGATAAGCTGTTCGGATGTTTCTACGTCGATACAATTGTGCACCTCCGGGCGGTTAAGAGTCACGTATCCTATTTTGCCACGTTTTTCGTAAAGGACTTCCTTGCTCATCAATACCTCCGCTAATGTTTGGTTCAAAGAACCTGTAAGCCTTCCTGTTCGTGGACCAAATACTCTCGATAGCTGTATCCTGTCTGACAACCGATTATAATTGATGCAGGGATAATAGAGTAAGGACAAAAGAGAGCCGTACCCTTTCCCTCTCTTCAACCGTATATATAGATACTACTGCATACAGAAATGCTGAATGCCCATTTTGAAAGGACGAAGTGGACCGCAGCGACGAGAAAATATTTTCTGCCGTTCAGAAGGGGGATAATGAGGCCTTCGGACACTTGATAAAGCGGTATCAGGCTCGTTTATACACCATCGCATTAAGGGTCTTACAACACCCCGAGGATGCACAGGATGCAGTTCAGCAGGCTTTCTTGCAGGTTTGGCGAAGGCGGGATGCCTATAACCCCAGATGGCGCTTGAGCGCCTGGCTCTATAGAATCGTAACAAATATCTGCATAGATGAATACAGGCGCAGGAAAAGACAACGGATGGCCTCTGACGCTATCCGGGATGATAATGTCTCCGAGTATGATCCGCCGGACAAGAGCTATGAAAAGCTTGAACGCCGCGCCGCTCTCTATGAAGCTCTCGACCGACTTTCTCTGGAAGACCGTATAATTCTCATCCTCTGCTATATGAAAGGGATGTCTTATTCGGAGGCGGCGGAGGTGCGCGGCATTTCGGTGAATACGTTGAAGAAGAGGTTGCAGCGCGCAAAAAAATCTCTGTTTCGACATCTAACATGATTTCAGAGGTAGCCCATGAATTGCGACCAGGTTAAGACAATGCTCGAAAGCAATATTTTACAAGGTCTGCGGTCGAGGAAATATCCTGCGCTTCACCGGCACGTCCTGAGTTGTAAAAATTGCTTGAAACTATGGGAGCGGTGGCAATGTTTTGATGAAAAGCTCTCATCTCTGCTGAACATTGTGCAAGCGCCGGAAGGCTTGCGGGATAAGGTAATGGCTGAACTGAAAGAGATTAAAATAGCCAAAGCCCATAAAGACTACGGTTTTGACATATTTCTTGAAGGCTCGCCAGAAGCGATAACCGGCCTTGAATTGCACAGCCCACCCGGGGCGCATGAGGGCGGACCGAACGTCATCCTCTCCGGCATATCCGGCGCTTTGGCGGCACGGGCCAGAACGCAGATAGCTGAATACTTCCGAGGCGAGCGGGCCATATTCCGGCTTCCGGTGGATTTGAGCAGATGCAATCCCTTTGAGCGTAGAGTCCTTGAAACAGCGAACGAAATTCCCTACGGCGAGGTAAGAAGCTACAAGTGGATCGCAGAGCACATGGGGCGCCCGGGGGCCTGGAGGGCCGTTGGAAGGGCATTACATAACAATCCGGCGCCTGTTATTGTCCCGTGTCATAGAGTGATAAGAAGCGACGGTAGCGCAGGGGGCTATGCCTTCGGAGAAGAATGGAAAGCCTGTCTATTGTCGCTGGAAGAAGATGCTGCTCCGTTTATTGGCTGTAGTTCGACTCGTATCGTATGCTACAGAGGCTGTCGTCGTGAACGAAGGATAAGGGAGGGAGGCCGCATACATTACGCGCAAATGATGGACGCAATGGAAAGCGCCTACCGTCCCTGCAAAATATGCAATCCGGGTTGAGACGCGAACAACAAATATTTTGAGATGAGCAGTTCCGGTATTAAAGCTTACCGACCGTAGGATTAAGATTTAACAATAATTAAAAGGTTTTCACATGATTGAGGAGTCAAGGGTTATGGGAGATATGTCTCTTTCCTCAGAATTCATAAAGCAAGCTCATGAAAGTATAAAAAATACCTCTATGGAGCATATGGGAATACGTTTACTGGAAATAGATGGAGAGAAAGCCGTTGCTGAGATGTCCTTTAACGAAAGGCTCCAGCAGCTTACCGGTCTATTCCACGCAGGTGTGTTGGTAGCTCTTGCAGATACCACAGCGACTTTTCTCTGCATTTTTCACAATAATAATGGTGTTATGGATATGTTCGAAGAAAGTTTCCCATTTACAGTTCAATTGAGCACAAACTTCCTACGCAATGTAGGGAAAGGAAAGATAAGGGCAGAGGCAAAGCCCGTTCATCGGGGGAAGAAGATGCTTGTTATAGAAACTCGCATAAGCGATGAGACGGGGCGCCTGCTCGTGGTGGTCAACACCACCCACCTGAACCTGAATGGCTGAGAGCTTTTGCCCCTGATTATGCTGTCGCTCCTTTTAGCAATTTATGGATGAATCGCGATATTCTTTTATCTTGCGCTTCCGGGAGAATTGCTTTAGAATTTGTTTTCACTTTTATCTTATTTCATATAACTGCATTATGTGGTCAATTTTTGCATATTAGTGTATCATTCCTGCTGAATTTTAATCATCTCGCTTCCGGGACGAATCATTAGACAGGGAAAATTCACCCGAATCCTTTAAGTTGTCCAAAAAATAAAACGGCCAAAAATTTGATAGAAAAAAACTTTAATATCTATGCGGAAGGGGCGCCATGTCAGCGATCTTTGAGCCAGGGAAAATAGGAAACATCGAGGTTAAAAATAAGATCATCCGTTCCGCCACCTACGAAGGAATGGCGACATCCGATGGTAAAGTGACCGATGATTTGCTGAATATGTACAGGGAGCTTGCCGCCGGTGAGGTGGGCCTGATCGTAACGGGCTTCAGCTACATCATGGAAAACGGCAGGGGAGCCCCTTACATGACCGCCATCCATAAAGATGATTATATCCCCGGTTTCAGCGAATTGGCTCGGAAGGTTCACGAGTCGGGAGGCAAAATCTGCTCCCAGATAGCTCATTGCGGCCGCAAAACATCACCGGAAATAATCGGTGGTGAGACCCCCATGGGCCCGTCACCGGTGCCGTATACCACCACGAATATCACCCCGCGGGAGATGACCAGGGAAGACATCAAAGAGGTGGTCAAGGCTTTCGGCCAGGCGGCCAGGCGGGTCAAACAATCGGGTTTCGATGCCGTTCAGCTCCACTGCGCCCACGGATACCTCCTCTGCGCATTCATCTCTCCCTATGCGAATCGCAGAACGGATGAGTATGGCGGCTCGGTTGAAAACAGGGCCAGGATGGTGCTGGAAACCTATCGCGAAGTGCGAAAAGAAGTGGGCGACGATTACCCTGTGCTTGTCAAGATAAATGCCGAAGACCTGCTGGATGGAGGGTTGACTTTAGAGCAATCAGCTGAAATCGCTGGTTGGCTCGCGGAGGAAGGAATAGACGCCATAGAGATAAGCGCCGGCGGCGCAGAGGGCAACGTCCGGTCTGCTCGCACCAATATAAAGACCCCCGAGCAGGAGGCTTACCTGCTCCCCTACGCAAAGGAGTTCAAGAAACATACAGGCTCGGTTCCTCTGATCCTGGTGGGAGGAATGCGCTCACCGGAGGTAGTGGAGAAGTTGCTTGAAGAAGGTTGCATGAATTACGTTTCAATATGTCGTCCGCTGATCCGGGAGCCGCATCTCGTAAAAAGGTGGAAGGAAGGGAACAGGGAAAAGGCTCGCTGCGTTT
>CAYVLI010000261.1:0-4542 GCA_964452105.1 uncultured Nitrospinota bacterium | reverse complement strand
TGGGAATGGAAGGGATGGCCTGCCTGGGTTGCCACACTTACGGGAGCCAGCAGGCAGACTTGAAACCGAGCAGGGAAAGGTGTCTATCCTGTCATGCCAAGATAGCCAAATCCCAGGGCGTGAACAGTATAAACTTCTGGCCTCTGGAGGGTCCCATGGCATTCCGCTGCATGAAATGTCATAAGCCGCACTCAAAGCTTAAGCCTACATCAGCCGATTGCTTAAAGTGCCACAACTCCATCGTGGAACTGGGGAAGCACGGCATCCACCTCGAGGTCACTGGTGGGGACTGCATAACCTGCCATAAACCCCACGCATGGAAAGTAACCCAGAAAACCGCAAAGCAACTCTGTCAGTCCTGTCACGAGCAGAAACCTCTGGAGAAGTTTTTTTATAAATCGGAGGGAAGGAGAGACACTGCCCTTGAAGTAATGCACAGTAACGACACATCAGAGGGTAATTCATTTGCCAGACAGCAGATATTTAAAGCCTAAAACCGGGAGGAAGAAATGAGCCAGGATACAAGAAAAGATGCAAACGATGAATTGGAAGGAGAGGTAATAGGCATCAAGATGCCAGGGAGACTGAAACACATCAACCCCTTCTCTGTGATCCTGTTCTTGATACTTCTTGGCATAGGCGGTGGCGGTACCATGGCACAACATAACGCATGGATCGGCGTAGGCTTTTTCATCGTCGCCCTGATCGTCGCCTTCATGGTCAAGATAGCCAAACAGTGGGAAAGAGCCGTGGTGTTGAGGCTTGGCAAATACAAAGGGGTAAAGGGGCCGGGCATCTTCGCCATCGTGCCCGTCTTCGAGTCCATCGCCTACTGGATAGACCTCAGAGTCATCACCACCATATTCAAGGCCGAATCCACCCTCACCCGGGACAACGTACCCGTGGACGTGGACGCAGTGCTCTTCTGGCACGTGGTAAATCCCATGAAGGCCGCTCTCGAAGTAGAGAGCTATCGTATGGCCGTAAGCTGGGCGGCACAGACCGCCCTGAGGGATATCATCGGACGGGCAGACCTCTCCGATATGCTTGCCGGAAGGCTCAAACTGGATAAAGACCTGGGTGACCTCATAGACGAGCGGGTAAGCCCCTGGGGCGTGAGAGTGGTCTCGGTTGAATTAAGAGACGTGACCATACCCCCGTCGCTCGAGGACGCCATGTCCATGCAGGCGCAGGCCGAGAGAGAAAGACAAGCCAGAGTCATCCTCGGTGATTCCGAGCTGATTATAGCCGAGAAATTCGAAGAAGCGTCACGCCGCTATATAGATAATCCGACGGCTCTGCACCTGAGGGCGATGAACATGCTATACGAAGGCCTTAAAGGGCAGTCTACGATAATGGTGGTGCCTTCGACAGCCCTGGACAGCATGAACCTGGGCACCATGGCCGGTCTCGCGGCCATGGCCAAGGAATACAGCCATCTGCCAAAGTCGGACGGCGAAGGGACACCCACGGAATAGGGGATAAAGAACTCATTTGCAGCAATGGTGAGAACCAGGTACCACGAGGAGTCTTGACATGAGAAGAATAGTAGACCTGCCCACGGGCAGAAAGCTGGGCCTTGCTCTGGTCGTAGCTATAGTCATAGCAGGCGTGGCCGCGATGGTGCCCCTCTCCAGGATAGTCGGAGGAGGACGCCTCATCTACACCAGCAGCAGCGAAGAGAGCCCCGGCGCGGTGACGTTCAGACATTACACCCATGTTGAAAGGAGCGGCTATCAGTGCACCGCTTGCCACTACAATCTCTTCGCCGCAGATCAGTACGCCACCAAAATAAACATGGACGGCATCTTCTCGGGGAAGTGGTGCGGGGCGTGCCATAACGGCGAAAAAGCGTTCGGTGTAGAAGAGTGCCAGAAATGCCACGCGGAAAAGGAACACTGGCTCATCAAAAACATTATTTAGGGTAGAACACCATGGAAGATAAAAACAACGGAACGGCCGCCCAGGGAAGTAACGTCAACCGCCCTATAAGGTGGGCCATGGTGATCGACCTTCATAAGTGCGTGGGATGCCACACCTGCGCAGTGGCCTGCAAGAGCGAGAACAACGTCCCTCTGGGGTTCTGGAGGGCATGGGTTAAGGGGATACAGAAAGGGGCATATCCCGACGTGAAGAACCACTACCTGCCCCGGCTCTGCAACAACTGCGATAGCGCACCATGTGTGAAAGTATGTCCGGTCAGGGCAACCATGCGGCGGCCGGACGGCATAGTAACCATCTACTTCGGGAAATGCATCGGATGCGGGTTGTGTATAGCCGCCTGTCCCTATGACGCCAGGTTCATAAATCCCATAAGACACACTGCGGACAAATGCACCTTCTGTCAGCAGCGCGTGGACAAGGGACTGCTCCCCGCCTGCGTTACCTCTTGTATCGGAAGGGCCAGAACCTTTGGCGATCTGAACGACCCTCACAGCGTTGTCTCGAGGATCGTTGCCAAGCACTCCGTTCAGGTCTTGAAAAAGGAGCTCGGCACCAGGCCCATGGTTTACTACATAGGGGCGGACAGGGACGTACAGGGGAGAATAAAGATAAGCGACAAATACCCTGAAGCCATAGAGGAATACCCCGGCACCATACCGAGCAAACACTCCAATTACTGGAAAAATGGCAGAAAAAAGGGAGAAGGTTAAATGGACGTCACGGTCCTCTACAACATTCCACACGAAGTTCACTGGAAAATCTATATCCCCTTCTACTTCTACTTCACGGGATTGAGTGCGGGTTCCTTCATCGTCTCCTCTCTTTCGACGGTGTTCGGCATGAAGAAGTACAAAAGGCTGGCGCTGCCCGCCTCTATCACCTCCCTCATACTCCTGCTTCTGGCGCCCATGTTTCTGGTGCTGGACCTGGCGCAGCCCTTCAGATTCTGGCACACCCTCGTCCCCCTCTATTTCAACCCCACGGCGCCGGTATCCTGGGGCGCCTGGCTGCTCACCCTCTATCCGGTTCTGAACATCATCTACATCTGGTTCATTTACATAGGGGACAACAGGACCACGAAAATCCTGGGCACCATGATCGTTCCCCTGGCTATAGCGGTGCACGCCTATACGGGATTCGTATTCGGCGTCACCAAGGCCCGCCCCTGGTGGAACTCCGCCCTGATGCCTGGATACTTTCTCACCTCGGCTCTCCTCTCCGGGATAGCCCTGCTGATTATTATCAACATAGTTCAGAACAAGGTTACCAGGCGGGGGCATGACCTGGACCTATTCGAAGGCCTGGGCAAGATGATGGTGGCCATAATAGTCATTGACATGTTCTGGGTAGTATCCTTCTGGCTGGTGCTGGGGCTCTCTGTTGAAGACGGGATAGCCGCTCTTAGCGTAGCTTTTAACGATGCGGAATATATATGGGGAGAACTGGTGCTTGGCATGACCGTGCCTCTCATCTTCCTCGCATTCAGAAAGACCAGGACGCATCCTATAGTCATTACCATCTGTTCAGCGCTGATACTCTTCGGGGTTTTCTTCATGCGGTACACCCTTGTGTTTACAGCGTACAAAATCCCCTTAAGCTGAACAAAAGTGAAAGGGCGCTTTAAATGAGTGAAACGAGAAGAGACTTCCTCAAAAAAATGGCGGTGGTAACAGGCGGCGCCGCCCTGGCCGGCTGCACCAACACCCTTATCCCCTTCGATTACCCCAGGAAGGGCGAGGTAGATGACGAAATCTGGGGAGCGGCCGGTGAGGACGTAGTAGAGACGGACTATGATGTCGAGGCGAAATACGCCGTCTGCCAGATGTGCCCGGGATTCTGCGGAGTCAAGGCCAGATTGACGCAGGGGCGTCTGATAAAGCTCGATGGAAACCCCTATCACCCGAACACTCTGGAACCTCACCTGCCTTATGAGACCCAGCCCGGCGACGCCATCCGTTATAACGGCTCTCTGTGCGTTAAGGGTCAATCGGGGGTACAGACGCTCTACAACCCCCTGCGCGTGAAACAACCACTGAAGCGGGTAGGTCGGCGCGGCTCAGGCAGATGGCAGACCATAAGCTGGGATCAAGCACTGACAGAAATAGTGGAAGGCGGGAACCTCTTCGGCGAAGGATATGTAGAAGGCCTCCGCGGAATACGGGATCTCGATACCCCCCTGAACCCAGCGGCCCCGGAGCTCGGCCCCAAGGCCAACCAGCTCGTGTTCATGATGGGAGAAAGCGGGCTGGGCCAGCACTTCTTCGTGCAAAGGTTCCTTAAAGCATACGGCACCGTAAATATTTCATCGAGGCTTCCCAGCATCGGCTCGGCCACTTTCCACACCGCCTACAGGCTATCCATGAACGGTGAAGTTGACGATATGAAGCCGGATATTCTCAACGCCGAATACATCATCTTTTTCGGGACATCACCGTTGGAAGCCAATTTCCCGTCACAGGCCCTGGTCAGGAAACTCATGAAGTCGCAAGGGATACTCCGGGGCGGCTCTGAATCCATCCAGGAAGAGGAGCGTGAAAGACTCATGGAGTTTAATCTGAAAAGGTTGAAGTGGGTGGTGGTGGACCCCAGGCTCTCCGC
>CAYVLI010000260.1:0-4545 GCA_964452105.1 uncultured Nitrospinota bacterium | reverse complement strand
AGAGCTCTTCCGCGAAGGTCTCGAAACCGCCGTAATTGGCGGGTATGCCCCTGGTTCCTGCCAGGGCTATATTCAAACGCTCTTTTGCCACTACCACTCTCGTGCTATTCTATATAAAGTTCTTTCATTCCTACATTAAAATCCTTGTTTCAGGTCTTTACCAGAACTTCCTCCAGCTCTCTGGTGTACCTATCCCACGAATACCTCTGTTCCATCAGCCGCCGCGCCTCCCTGCCCATCCTCCGACTCTCCTTGGGGTTCCTGAAGGCTTTAACGATGGCGGCTGCCAGCTCCTTTTCATCGCCAGGAGGGACAAGGTAGCCGGTGGATCCATCTGATATGACCTCGGACATTCCTCCGACGTTCGTCGCCACAACGGGCGTTGCGTGAGAACATGCCAGCATCAGCACCGCGCTCTGGTAAAGCTCCGTGTAGGGGAGCGCTACCAGGTCTGCGCTGGCGAAATATCGAGGTATCTCTTCATCGGGTATGTAACGGGCATCCAGGATGACTCTATCCCCCAGAGAATATTCTCTGATGAGGTCGGTGAAAAGGGAGAGCTCAACCCCTTGCGGCCTGCCTGCTATCACGAGCATTGCGCGAGGTTCGGTTTGAATCACCTCGGCGAATGCCCTGATGAGATGGTCCAGCCCCTTGGACTTCTTTATCTGCCCGAAAAACAGGGCTACCCTGTCATCTTCAGATATGCCCAATGATTCCCTGGCTTCGCGCCTTGAGCCGCTGTTCCGCGCCGGTCGAAGGAAGTTCCCCAGGGACTTCAGCTCAACTTTGCGAGCGTCCACGCCCAGTTCGCTTATCACCCTTTCCATATTTACCCGCGCAAACACCATCAACTTGTCCACTGCCCTGTACAGGAGAGTATACAGGAATTTATGGTAAAACTTTTGGTCGAGGGGAAGGATATCGTGGGCGAACAGCACCACCTTATGCTTCCTGACTCTGCACCAGAGGGTGAAGAGAAGGTCTGCCGGGGGGAACAGATTGTACTGGAAGCAGAACGTCATCGGGGTGCTTTTTCCCGCAAGCCCGGAGAGCCTCCACAATGATTTGATGTAACTGAGCCCCTTTCCCAGTTTCCCGCTGTTACTATCGGTCCTCTCGAAAAGGGTATCGACGCCGAAAGGGACTTTTCCCTGCCTGTGCGTGTAACTGTCTTCGGTGGTTGCAAGAACCACTCTATGTCCGCTCCGGGCGAGGCTGAGGCATATTCTGTAGTCATAGTATCCCAGCATCTGTCCTATGGGATCGACGAATATAATGTCCATGTTTTTTTACCTATCAGCCTCGTTTTTCCAACCAAACGTGAATCCGTCTCAAAAACCTGTAGATTTCCAGGTCGATGGGCAGGAAGAACTTCCTGTGAGAAAGCCTGTAGCAAGCCAGATTGTAGAAGAAGTTCTTTACTCTGTATTTAGCCCACGGCCAGATACCCTTCTCTTCATCTCTCTCATTATTAAGGTTCTGCACGTACTTTATTATCATCCTGAGGTCTTTGAGGTCTTCGGGGCCGAACTTGGGGGACCAGTGGCTCTTAAAGAGGTCCCAGTCGAGCTTACTCCAGCCCTCAACAGTCTTGGGAGGCTCAAAGCCCTCCTTCACCGCCAGGTTATAAAGCTCGCTTCCCGGCCAGGGAACGTAGCAGTAAAAGCTGAAGATAACTCGAGGGCATACTTTTGATATCCTTATGGCCAGGCGCACGGTATCCATTATCTCGTCCCAGGTTTCCGTGGGAAGTCCTATGATGAATGAGGCCCATACCCTGACCGAATACTTTGAAAGTATGCGCAGTTTCTCTACTTTGGTGTCGATGTCCGGTTTTCTTGTGGTCAGCAGCTCAATTACTCTTGGGCTTCCCGAATCTATCCCTGTGTAAAGCGCTTTCACTTCCAGATCATGAAGTTTCCTGGCGACTTCCTCATTCACGCTGTCTATGCGCAGATCGAAGGAGTAGCAAATCACCCCCGCCTCTTTAAGCCGTTCAAGTATTGTGAAGGCTCTCTTCTTGTTCACGATGAAGTTGTCGTCGAAGAAGATTACGCCGGTAATCCCGTATTTCTCTTTTATTTGCAATACCTTGTCCACGACGAAGTCGGGCGAGTGGGATCGCCAGCTTCTCCGGTTGAACATATTGTTGTAACAGAAGCTGCATGTGAAGGGGCATCCCCTGGAAGTCACCGTAGCGTAAACCTTCTGCCCGTCGTCGAGCCTTGTAATGAACCTGCTGTAATCCACCAGTGATAGGTCCATGTCGCATTCATCGAGGTTCTGTATCAGCGGACGAGGCTCGGTAAAATAGGGAATCCCTTCCTCTCGGAATGCGATGCTCCGCACCTTTCTTAAGGATTTTCCTTCCTCCAGCATTTGGGCAAGGTCTACTATGGTGTGCTCTCCCTCTCCTATGCAGACCACGTCTATGCAGTTCTCTTCCATGCATTGCTTAGGAGTCATGGATGGATGTATCCCGCCCCAGACGATTGTAATGCTCGGGTCGAGGGCCTTTATCCTTTGGGAAAGGTTTATGGCGTATTCGGTAAAGTAGCCCGTGAGGACAGAAAATCCTATGAACAGAGGTTTTTTCTCCACCAGTCTCTTTAATTCCTCATCATCACCTTCGCCGGCCACGTGCGCTATCTCAACCTTGTACCCCGCCTTTTGAAGAGCGCTGCCCACATAAAGCAGCCCTAAGGCCAAGTGATTGAAGTTGTCCGAAAGGTGAAGAATTTTCTTGGGCGCCACTATGTCAATTAAGATTATCACTTTGTCACCCCCCGCAAACCCATATTTTGTCTGTCTTCAAAATCTAAAATTTTGCATAAACTGGAGCGGTTCAGGCGATACTCCTTCTGAAACCCCAGCGGAGAACGCTGATATGCCATTTAATCTTTTCTCTGATAAAACTCTTACCTTGCCCGTTTCGTCTCCAGCAAAACAGCATCAGCCATACGCTCAGCTTCACCACAGCGCTCGCGAGCAGCATGAATTTAAGAAGAGAAGCGCGAACATTTCCATAATGTTTGGAGTAGAAGTATTGCTGACTGTTAAGTATATTGGCCACTTTTTTATCGATCTTATCCAGTGTGCTCTTCCCGTAGTGGTGTATTATCCTGGCTTGCGGTTCATAGAGAATCTTCCAGCCGGCTTCCTTTATGCGGTAACAATAATCCCAATCCTCGGCATACAGGAAAATGTTCTCATCCATCAAACCCACGGTATTTAAAACTTCCCTTCTCACCATGAGGTCTGCCCCCACCACCCAATCCACTTCCTGATTACTTTGATGTTCCTCATAGTTGAGAAAAGGGGCGGCGAGGTTCTTGTCGCTCCGGGTAAACTTCAACAAAAATTGTTTTAATGACCTGCATCCGAAAAAGATAGCCCCTACGGATGCAAACCTTGCACAGGAGGGCTGCAACGACCCATCAGGGTTTAGCAGCATGCCTCCAGATGCCCCTGCTTCAGGGCACTGGTCCATCAACTCCAGCAGCATGGAGGGGGCGTCGTTACGTAGCTCTGTGTCGCTGTTCAACATCATAATGTAGCTGCCGGAACTCTCTTCTATGCCCTTATTGTTAGCCCTGGAGAAGCCGATGTTCTCCGGGTTGGCAATCAGTCTTACCTCGGGAAAGATTTCTCTGACCATTTCCACGCTGCCATCGCTGGAGCCATTATCCACGACTATTATCTCGTAACGGCATCTTTCTGTCTTATCAAAGATGGACTGTATGCATTTCCTGAGCAGCTCTCTGGTGTTCCAGTTCACTATGATGATCGAGACGTCTATTTCTCCTGCCATTTTTCTCTCATGCTCGAAGTGGTTTCAAAGCTTCCTGGTAAACTTCTTCCAGGCTTTCCACTATGGATTCCCAGGAATACTTTTCATCAACCAATTTTCGACCCGCTTCCCTCGTACGCAAACAGAGATCATCATCTCGCATCAGGTCGATGACCTGCCTTGAGAACGATTCGGGTTCATCTGCTATGAAGACCTCTTTCCCTTCTTCGACGTCTATTCCCTCGCAACCCACTGCTGTGGATACAACAGGCAGCCCCTCGGCAAGAGCCTCCAGTATCTTGAGGCGGGTACCCCCGCCCACCCTCAGGGGAACGACCATGCACCGGCAGGAATCCATTAAGGGCCGCACATCCTCCACATAACCTTTTATTATTACATCCGTTCCCACGAGCTCATCAATACCTGCAGCCTCGCCCCCGCCCGCGACGATGAGCCTGGCCCGGGGCATCTCCCTTCTTATCAGGGGTAGCACCTGCCTGCAAAAAAAAGATAATCCATCTACGTTGGGCGAGTGAACCAGATAGCCGAGGAAAAAGATGTCCTTGTTTTCCGTCAGTTTCTCGGGGGGGCGGAAGTAAGACGTATCCACCCCGTTGGGAATAACGTTTACATTCAACTCAGGGGCTGCGACAAGCATTTTTTCCATGTCCACCGCGGACATAGTATGAATTCCGTCAAATAGCCGCCATGCCCTCTTTTCGTATTTTTTCATTTTCCTGCACTCTTGCAGG
>CAYVLI010000259.1:2706-4610 GCA_964452105.1 uncultured Nitrospinota bacterium | reverse complement strand
TATAGCAGATGCTTCAGGTGGAAGGAATCCAGACATCCTCCCAGACCTCTTTCGTCTCCGCCCCTTCTTTATTCACCCCTTGCCCCCCCGGGAAATCGCCATCCATTTGAAAAAGGCCTGCTTTTCATATCGGACTCTACTACTTTATAGGCAGGTCAAAGTCAAGCCTGTTTTTCCCTTAGCCCCTCGGGCGTGCTACGTTCGGCCTGCTTCACAGGCCGAGGGCGGTTTTACCATCCCGCCCATGGCAATTTCTAACATACACGCGGTAATTAATATTACTTATTTTACTCATTCTCATTTGACATTATAACGCTTGTATATTATATCGGTGATAGTATTAATTTTTAGCGAACTTTGAAAAGCTTGTTATGAACAGGGATAGCATATCGCCGCCCCGCTTCCGGCATTGAGCCGGAAGCCCTATTTGTTAACAGAAAAGCATGGATAAGTAAATTTTAGCGTTCGTTCTTAATAAGGCTATGAAATAAAAAAATATTGTTGTAATATGGAATAGATATTTGAAAATAGATTCAATTCATGTTAAAAAGACAAGAAAGGTCTTTTTTTTAGCGAGCCGACAGTTTATACTTAAGGTAAACTATAGTATTATAAAAAATGAGGGGAGGGGGTGGTTTTTGGGATAGTGGATATATAATATTTGATGATTGTAGATGGCATTCTATTAAAGAGGCAGCGTGGATGCTTGTGGTTAATTTATGAGGAGGGAATGGATATGAGAAGAGCGAACCTGTTAACTATCTCTCTGGCCATCGTGCTGGGGTTGATGCTGGCCCTGTCCATAAACGGAATAGCTGGGGAAAAACAGACCACTATTTCGGGAACTATTCACTGTATAGATTCACAAGGGAACCTGTCTGTGAAAGCCGGCGTCTGTCCCGCGGACCATATCGCCCATCTTCTAATCACCGACGACGGCAGAGCCATCATGCTGGGCGGCGGCGAGAAAGTGGAGAAGCTGATCAGGAACCTGGTCATACCGGCCGGCACAAACGTCAAGATAAGCGGCGAGATGGGAGAAGAGTTTAATGCCATCTCGGTGGAAGAGATAGCTCTTTCCGTCGGCGCAGCAGGTGGTTGATGCGAATTGCGTAGGATAGATTACGAATTTTCCGGGCGGCGCTCTTCAGAGCGCCGCCTTTTATTTATCCATTGTGGGGAGCTAATATGGTGTCTTAAAAATACGTTCTCAAAATGTGGCAGAGATTCTTCGCTTCGCTCAGAATGACAGGACCGAGGCTTATCTTGTCATGCTGAGTCACGCCAGGGGCGTGGCGAAGCATCTCGCCAGCAAGTAGAGACAATTCATGAATTGTATCTACAAGGTTGGGGCAGCCATAGAAATTATTTAAAATTGTTTGTGGGACGTGATACTAAGATTCTATATTGTAATGTTTGTTACATATACCATGGGAATGACGGAATATTGTATTAAGCATGAGGAACAATTTTCCTTTCCTGTTAAAGGGGTTATAGATGTTAAAGAGGCGATGGGGGGTGGTTCTAAAAAGCAGGAGCGCATAGATAGGCTGATGAGGGTGAATTTGACAACAGGTTGTTTTTAATGCTTAAGAAGGGGGGTATTCGGATGAAGAAGAGAGTTTTATTGACCGCATCCCTGGCGGTAATCATGGCCTTCGTGTTGGCCATATCAGGGAGCGCACTTGCCGCGGAGCATAAGGCCCCGGGCACACTTACGGGAACCATCTATTGCATCGACGCTTCGGGCAAGATGTTACCGAAAGCCGGCGTCTGCCCCGCGGAGCATATCGGTCACCTCATCATGACCGATGACGGTAGAGCCATCATGCTGGGCGGCGGTGAGAAAATGGAACAGCTCATCAGGAACATGGTGCTGCCGAGCGGCGCCAAGGTCAGAGTCA
>CAYVLI010000259.1:0-2606 GCA_964452105.1 uncultured Nitrospinota bacterium | reverse complement strand
CCCTTTAACCTTGCCAAATCTTTTCGAACTGGTAAAATCAGGCACGCTTTTTCATAACGTTTTTGTCAAATACCATCATATTTATTTTTGGTTTCGGCCTGATAGAGCGGGCAGCCGCCTATGGACAGATGAAGCTGAACGATAAAGCATCGGGAGAAGAGGGGATATGACGAATAAATTCGAAGAGCTGATAGGGAACAGACATGAGAATGCGCAAACCTGGAAAGAGGAAGGTAAAAAAATAGTCGGCTATCTATGCTCGTATGGCCTCGAAGAAATCATGTGTGCAGCAGGCCTGCAGCCGGTGCGGATTTTCGGCCCGGGAGGGCCGTACGAGCTAAGCAAGGAACACATCCAGCCCTATTATTGCCAGCACTGCCACGGCGCAGTGGACGAAGCGCTGAAAGGCAGCTACGGGTATCTCGACGGCCTGGTCTTCCCCTATACCTGCGAACACGCCAGGGCCGCCTATGACAGCTGGCGGGTCAACGTGTCTGTGCCTTACACACGCTTCATCGACATGCCCAGCCAGACGGATCTTCCACAGGCAGAGAAGTTTTTCGTGGAAGAATTAAAGAGGTTTGTGGGCAGCCTCGAGGGCGCCTTCGGCGTACGAATAACCGAGGACAATCTCCGCGATTCCGTGAAGCTGCATAACAGGAACAGAGCCCTGTTAAAGGAGATATACGGTTATAAGGCGGCCCCGGAGCCGGTGGTGTCCGGCGCCGAGGTGTTCGCCGCCATAATGTCTGGCACGGTCAGCCCCAAAGGAGAGCACAACGCCCTGCTGGAAGGTTTCATCGAGGAGCTCGAGGGTCGCAAGGGAAGCGCAGGCAAGGGCCCCCGGATAATGCTTGTGGGGACCGAGGTGCACGACGCCGATATTATAAAAGCGATCGAGGAGGCCGGGGTAAGAGTGGTGGCAGATGAACTGTGCACGGGCACCAGGCTGGTCTGGGAGAACGTGGATGAAAGCGGGGAGCCGCTTGCCGCCATAGCCAGGCGCTACCTTACCGGGATCAACTGTCCCGTAAAGAGGCCCGTAAACGGACGCATGGCGCACATGGAGACTATCGCCGAAGAATACAAAGTGGATGGAGCCCTGGTGCTTCACCCCAGGCACTGCGACCCCAACGAATGGGACATGCCATACATCCAGGAGAAGCTGAAACAGAAAAATATTCCGTTGGTTAAGGTAGAGCTCGATGAAGTTTTTTCTTCGGAACGGATCGGGAGAGCGGTCGGCGAGCTGGTATCGAAGCTGAAATGAAAAAGCCGATTTCGGGCGCAGATCCGCTTAATTACTCGAAGTCTATGGATTCAGACCCAGAGGGAGGGAAATAGAGGTGCTGACAGAGCCGTTGAAGAGCTGGAAAGTTTGTAAAGAGCTGGCCAACAGTTTTTATGAGAAACAGAACAGGGCAAAATCCGATGGCAAAATAATAGTCTGGGGAGGGGCGAGCATACCCTGCGACATAATCAGAGCCATGGACATAGTGCCCATATTGGGCGAACCTTACGGGGCCCTGTGCGCCGCCCAGCAGCTATCCGAGGAGTTGATGGATGCTACCGATGAGTACGGCTTCGGTCGGAGTTTCTGCGCCTATTCCAGGAACTACGTAGGCTCGGCGCTGAAGAATAAGGGCCCTCTCGGGCAGATGCCGGAGCCCGATTTCATCACGGGAACCAAACATGGCTGCAACGACCATATAACCTGGTTCGAAGTCCTGGCTCGCATTAAGAACAAGCCCTACATGGCCGTTGACGTGCCCATGTGCTATGAGGAGCCCGGCCCGCACCACCTGGAATATCTTGAGGGCCAGCTTAACGATTTTCTCGAATTCCTGGAGAAGGTTTCCGGCAATAGAGTCGATGGTGAGAAGTTCGTCGAATTCAGTAAGCTGGCCCACGAGGCTGCGGTGCTGTGGACCAGGGTACTCGAGCACTGCAAGCAGGTCCCGGCGCCCCTGAACTTCAAGAGCCAGCTTTCCCTTATGATGCCTGCTGTTTCACTCAAGGGAACCAGGGAAGCGGTGGATTTCTACAAGATGCTCCTCGATGAGCTGGAGGATCGCAGCAAGCGCGGAATAGCGGCGGTGCCGGAGGAGAAGGCCCGTTTGCTGTGGGACAACATTCCCATGTGGTATTACATGCAGATATTCAATTATGTTGAGCAGAAGGGCGCCGTGGTGGTGGTATCCCCCTATGTGCTGGGCTTCGGAGGAGGCCCCATCGAGCAGGCGGACATTTCAGATGAGGCCAGGGCGATGCTCTCCTGGCAGGAGCCGACTACTCTACAGGAAGCCATCCATGAAGTGGCCAAGGAATACCTGCGCAGCTCGCTCAGGCATAATCTGCCCACGAAAATAAAACAATTTGTCCAGTTAGTTCGGGATTATAGCGTGGACGGATGCCTTGTTCACTCCAACGCAGGGTGCAAGAACCTCTCCTGCGCCAGGCTCGACCTGGTGGAAAAAGTGAGGGAGGAAACCGGCATCCCTTCGATTGTCTTTCAGGCCAGCAACGCTGACCCCCGAGACTTCAACGAAGAGGAGACCCTGAAAAAGGTGGACAAATTCGTTAACGACCTCATAAGCGACGTCGCC
>CAYVLI010000258.1:1876-4621 GCA_964452105.1 uncultured Nitrospinota bacterium | reverse complement strand
CGATTGAAGCCATAGAAGGAACAGACCAGGCCATAAAGAGAGGATGTTCCCTGGCACAGCGGGGAGCCGTAGTGGTTAAAGTCAGCAAGCCCGGCCAGGACCTCCGGATGGACATCCCCGTCGTTGGCCCCCAAACCATCAGGAACATGATCGAAGGTAAAGCCGCCGCTCTCGGGCTGGAAGCAGGGAAAACCCTCATGTTACACAGGGAAGAAACCATGCGCCTGGCCGATGAAGCAGGCATAGCCGTAGTGGGATTAAACGAATCCAAGGTCCCGGAGAGGGGATGATGAACATCCGCACCGCTGCATCCGACAGTAAGATTTTTATCGTGGCCGGAGAAGAATCCGGGGACAGCCACGGCGCAGACCTGGTGAAGGCCATACGCTCCCGCAAGCCGGATATCACCTTTATTGGAATCGGCGGAAAAAAGATGGAAAGAGAAGGTGTGGAAATAATCTCGCCAGCAGAAAGGATTTCAGTAGTCGGCATAGTAGAAGTCCTGGAGAAAGCGCCAGCCCTGCTTAGAACCTATTTCAAAGCCAAACGAATAGTAACCGGCAGAAAAATTTCGGCGGCCGTATTCATAGATTTCCCGGACTTCAACCTCAGACTGGCTCGCACGGCCAAAAAGGCGGGGCTCCCGGTATTCTACTACATCAGCCCTCAAGTCTGGGCCTGGCGCAGAAGGCGCATCCATACCATTTCCCGCCTGGTGGACCGAATGCTGGTCATCCTGCCCTTCGAAGAACGCTTCTATAGAGAGCATGGCGTAGAGGTGGAATACGTGGGGCATCCTCTGGCAGACAGGATGAAAGGTTTGGCCGGAGAACACTCAGGCGGCTGGGAAGCAAAGAGCCCTGTCATAGGGCTGATGCCGGGAAGCAGAGAGGGGGAGGTATCGGCCATGCTCCCTCATATGCTCAACGCCGGGAAGATAATGAAAAAAAAGTTGCCCGGAGCGAGGTTCCTGCTGCTCCTGGCCAGGAACGTGGGGCACAAGACCGCAATCAAGCTAATCGAAGCCTCAGGACTCCTCGTGGAAATTAACACCGGCCCCGACTATCGATTAATGGCAGGCCTCGACTTTCTCATAGTCGCTTCCGGAACCGCCACACTGGAGGCAGGCCTGCTACGCATACCCATGGTAATCATTTACAGAGGGCACCTACTTTCCTGGCTGATAACCAAACCACTTATCAAGGTGCCTCACATAGGGCTGCCCAACCTCATAGCGGGGAGAAGAATAGTGCCCGAACTTCGGCAGTACGAAGCATCGGGAAAACGGATAGCGCGCGAGGCCTTCAAAATTTTGACAAATCGGGAGCAATACTCCAGGACAAAGGACGACCTCAAACAGATGGCGTCACTCATGGGAAGCGAAAATGCAGCCCGGAACGCCGCTGATGCCATACTCTCCAGGCTGTGAGCAATGAGAAAAAACTCAGGCATCCTTTTTTCGGAAATGACGACCGCAAACAGAACAACCCGTGTTGATAAACTGATGAATCAACCAGAAAACGCCCAGAGGAAAACTTCCCGCAAAGGGCTGTTTAAAAAGTTCATGCTCTACGCTTTACCCGTTATCGGGGCGGCGGCCGTCTGGCTCATATGCATTACCCTGAGGAAGTCCGTGGAAAACCAGCATTGGGAAAAACGTGCGAGAGACTCCGGCAAAGGAGCCATATACGTCTTCTGGCACGGCCGGTTGCTCTATTTCGCTCACTACTACAGGGGTTCGAAGGGTAACATCCTGGTAAGCCAGAGCGACGACGGCGAGTTCATAGCAAGGGTAATCAAGCTCCTCGGTTTCAGATTGGTGCGAGGGTCCAAAAGCGGAGGCGGCCTCCAGGCATTTCGCCAGATTTCCAGGATGCTCAGGAACGGAGAGTACGTCGCCGTGACTCCTGACGGACCAAGAGGCCCCGGCTTTCGAGTCCACGAAGGCGTAATAACCCTGGCCTCCACGACGGGCAGTCCCATTTTACCCATGACCACCGGGTTCCGGAAAAAGAAAATCTTCAAGAGCTGGGACAGGTTCGTTCTCCCCTGCCCTTTCACCAGGGTTCGCATAATTTACGGGGAGCCGCTCTTCGTGCCCCATACTTCCGACGCAGGGATCCTGGAATCCAGACGTTTGCAGCTGGAAAAAACGCTCAACGAGATAACCACACAGGCGGATAACGCCTTCTCCTGAATAAGGATCGAGATGTATCTCCTTTACAATTTTTTTCTGATAGCCGCCGCAATCGGCTCCGCGCCCTATTTTTCCATCAAGCTGGCCACAAGCGACAAGTACAGAGACGGCCTCGGACAGAGATTAGGCCGTCTCCCCGTTGAACTGCTTCAGTCACGAGGAAAAGGGAAATGCCTCTGGGTACACGCAGTTTCCGTCGGGGAAGTGCTCGCCTGCGCACCCTTGATAGAAGAGCTCAAAATAAAGCATCCCGGACTCAGGATTGTACTCTCCACCGTAACCAAAACAGGCAACCGAACAGCAATCGAAAAGATAAAGGTTGCGGACCACATTATCTATTTTCCCTTCGATTTCTCCTGGACGGTCAACAAAGTCGTAAGAGAGATAGCCCCCGACGCCGTGGCCATGGTGGAAACCGAGATATGGCCCAATTTCCTCAGACACCTGCGGCGCGAGGGCATTCCATCGATTATAATAAACGGAAGGATTTCACCCTCTTCGTTCACGGGTTACAGAAAGGTGCGTTTCTTCATCAAAAACGTCTTTTC
>CAYVLI010000258.1:0-1776 GCA_964452105.1 uncultured Nitrospinota bacterium | reverse complement strand
CTGTTCGGCCCCCACATGTTCAACTTCAAGGAAATTTCCCGGCTTCTGCTGGAAGCGCGGGGAGGTCTTCAAGTGAAAAACTCACGGGAACTACTTGAGAAAACAAGGGAATTACTTCAAAATACCGCTGAGAGAGAAGAAATGGGAAGGCGCGGCATATCCGTAGTGCTTGCCAATCAGGGGGCGGTGAAGAGGAACGTGAAGCTGGTGGAAAAATACCTGGGCCTCTCCTCATAGAATGCGCCGGTGAGATGGAAACGGAAATCATCCCGCATTCAGGCGAACCAGATTTATCAAGAGAATGGTGGCGCTTTTTCACGGAGAAAAAGGCGGGCCGCCTTTTAGGCATGGGTGTACGCCCGCTGGCGTGGGCAAACGGCGGATGCGGGTCAGTCCGCAGAAAACTATACTCTGCAGGAGTCATGCACACTAAAAAGCTGCCCTGCGCCGTAATCAGCGTCGGCAACCTCACCATGGGGGGCACAGGTAAGACTCCGGCGGTCATCTCCATCGTCAGGACGCTGACCCGGAAAGGCCTGAGAGCCGCGGTCGTCAGCAGGGGTTACCGAGGGAAGTATGCCGCCGAGACCGCCATTGTATCAGACGGCGAAAACCTCCTGATGAGCCCTGAAGAAGCCGGCGACGAGCCCTATATGATAGCCAGGGCGCTGGACTCCGCCCCCGTTATCGTAGGAAAAGACAGGTACAGCGCCGGGCTGCTGGCCTGGGAAAAATTCGGAGCGCAGGCCGTGGTGCTGGACGACGGCTACCAGCAACTTGGCCTGGTCAAAGACCTCAACATTCTCCTCGTCAACTGGCAGAGTTCCAAAGGAGAACTGCGCCTCTTCCCTCTGGGAGCCTTGAGAGAATCCCTCACGCAGGTAAGCCGGGCGGACATAATCCTCTATACCATGTACGATGAAAAGCAAAAACACCCGCCTCCCATCGCTCTTGCGGAAGGCGCCCCCGCCTTCAGGAGCAAGCATAAGCCCGTCGGGCTGAGAAGCATCGTAGACGACCGCTCCCTATCGCTCGAATCAGCCAAGGGGAAAAAAGCGCTGGCCTTTTGCGGAATAGCCAGGCCCGGGTATTTTCTCAACACGCTGCAAGAGGTGGGTGTGAAGGTAGTGGATTTCGTCGCCTACCCCGATCACCACCACTTCACCGGTCGAGACCTCGCCGCACTGGCCGAAAGGACAAAATCCGCCTGCGCCGAGATGGCCATAACCACAGAGAAGGACGCCGTCAAAATCGAGGGCCGCCTGACAGGAGACCCACCCTTTCTGGCCCTGAGTGTTGACCTGAGCCTGCTGGAACACCAGAAGGAATGGGAATGGTTCCTCACCGGCGCGGTAAAGACATGACGGCCCGCCGGAACGGAGATGGCTATCATGCGCCCAACATCATATAGACTCCAGCCAGCGAAAGCAAAATATTAGCTCCCCACGCCGCAGGCAGCGGTGGAAGGAGGCCGCTGTGTCCAAGCGATGCACCCACGAAAAACAGAATCCAGTAGAGGGCGCTTATGGTTATGCCCAGGACTATCCCCCAGGCAAGTTTTCCGCCTCGCTCCCGTCCCAGTGTAAAAGGAATTCCCAGGAGCACCATGACCAGACTGGCCAGCGGGTAAGAGAGCTTGGAATGCATGTCGGTCGCAATGGCATTCGATTGCAGCCCCACCGATCGCCTTTTGCGTACTTTTTTCCTCAACTCCCTGAGGCTCGTTCTCTCAGGCCTTGAGAAATCCGTCTTCAAGTCTGCAAGGTTTATGTTGAG
>CAYVLI010000257.1:0-4643 GCA_964452105.1 uncultured Nitrospinota bacterium | reverse complement strand
AGCTTTTCCTGGCATCGATGGTCGTCTTCATGTTCTCCATGGTGTTGAGCGGGATCGCCTGGAACATAGAATCACTCATCTTTTTTCGAACCCTTTCAGGCCTGATGGCCGGAGTCGCCACCCCCATAGGGATGGTTATTCTCTATGAAGCTTTCCCTCCCGACCAGCAAGGACTGGCCATGGGCATATCCATATTCTCCCTCTTTTCAGCTTCGATCATAGCCTTTCCCCTTGGTGGATACCTGGTGGAGGAGGCGAGCTGGCGCTACATCTTCTATGTGTCGGTTCCCATGAGTTTGGCAGGGGTTATGGTGGGGAAGATGATATTGAGAGAGAGCGGGAAGAAGGAAAAACGGCCACTGGATATCCCTGGACTTTCATCCATCAGCTTATTCGTAGCATGTCTGCTGCTTGCGCTCAGCCAGGGGAGAAGGGAAGGTTGGGATTCGCATTACATAATCACATTGTTTATCCTATCCGCCATTGGGGGAGTGGCCTTTGTCCTGGCAGAGCTGAAAAACGAGCAGCCCATGGTGGATTTGCGTCTGTTCAAAAACTTCAATTTCAGCATCTTGAACGTAGTGGGATTCATCAACGAGATGGACCTTTTCGGGACTTTCTTTCTCACCCAGATTTACCTTCAGACTTTCCGCGGATTCACACCGCTGCAGGCGGGTTTGCTGATGCTTCCTGCGGTGCTGGTGACCAGCGTCAGTTCACTGTTGTTCGGGAGGCTCGGGGATTACATAGACCCTAAATACCTCATAACGTTCGGGATGGCTTTCAGGGCTTTCGCCATCTGGCGTTTCGCTTCCTTGGATATTTACACCAGCATGTCTGTGATACTGTCTATAGTCGTGCTGCGTAGTTTGAGCAATGGATGGCTGATGCCCAATTTCGCTAAAGGAATCATGAGGTCTCTGCCCGATGAAAAACGTCGTGATGGATCAGGACTTATGACCCTTATCCGGGGCATTGGAAGCGTAACAGGTATTGCAGCTCTTACTGCTGTCCTTACCCAGCGCACCGATTATCATACCATGATTCTGGCCGAGAGGACCAACCTATCCGTTTTCGGAATAAGACATACCCTCTCTTACCTTTCCAGCATGTTCCAGCAGGGAGGCGACCTTCGGGGGCTGGCCGATTTGAAAGGACTTTCACTGATTTTCGGTAAACTTATAGAAGAAGCCATGATGCTTGCCTATCAGGACACTTTTTTATTCATGGCCTCTTTGCTTGTTATCGCCGTACTCCCCTCGATCATGCTCAGGAGGACGCCGCGCTTCCCCGGTACTTAGTTCAGTCTCCAGGGCGGGTATTTTCCTCCAGAGGGAAAAAGAAGCTTTCCCTTTTTCCCCTCTCCTGAAGGTCGATTTGCCTTTGAAACTATCTTGTGCTAATAGAATAGAATATACGATGGTTTAAACGGTAATCCTTGGGAAGGGTTTCCATATTTCAGGATTTACCGGTCTCACGTGCTCCAGCGTTTAAGTTGTTCCCGGAGTTGCCGTATATGAAATTTGGGGTCGAATCGATGGTGAGAACGATATATTGTCTCTGCATACTCCTGCTGTGGAGTGCCTCTGCTTACGCCGCTGGTCCTTCCAATCGGATGGAAATCGAAGTTCAGGGCCTGGTATATGATACAAGGGCCGATGGAAAATTGCCTGCAGACGCGGTCGCCCTTATTGAGACGAAGGATGCAGAAGGGAACCCTCTCTTCAAGGGAACGGCTTTTACCCTCGGGAATGGGAGGGCAGCTGTTACCAGATACCATGTTATAATGGACGCTCACAGCGCGAAGCTCACTTTTCCGGACGGAGAAGAAGCTCCCGTGGAGGGTGTCGTGGGAGTAAATCGGGCGAAAGATATGGCTCTTCTGAGATTGAGCACCGATGCGCCCTCTTACATGAAGGAGGGGCGCAGTAAGGTCGGGGTGGGCGACGGCGTTTCGGTCGTGGGGTATCCCTATGGCGTTCATAAGAAAGTGGAGGGCAGAATAGTCGCCCGGGGTTATATAAGCGGAATGGGGGGAGAAGAGATACTGATCGTCCTTGAATCCCCCCTTGGGCCGGGGGCAAGCGGCGGACCCGTGATGGACGCCGATGGAAACGTGGTGGCCGTGGTGGGGTCGGGGTTATCGGCCGGCGCATATGAAATAGTGAGCCTGATGGTTTCCCAGGTGAGGAAGCTGCACGGCAAGGCCCCTCCAATTACCCTGTCTGAACTGGCTTCGCAGGACAGGGGGGACCCATATCATCTTTATCACCTGGGCAACCTGTTCGAATATCAGGGCCTGAAAAAATCGGCCATGGACTACTACAGGAATTCTCTGAAAATAAACCCTGATTACCCACCGGCACATCTGGCCCTGGGGCTTCTCTACCGCAGGGCGGGCAAGCTGCAGAAGGCCAAAGAGCATTACAGGGAAGCGCTACGTATTAAGCCTGATTATGGCTATGCCCACAATAACCTGGGGGTTGTTTACGGGATGCAAGAAATGGTCGAACAGGAGATGGCCCACTATCTGGAGGCTCTGAAAATAAATCCTCTGGACGCCGAGGCGCACAACAATCTCGGTGAGATGCTGATGAGAATCGGCAGGATCGAGCAGGCTTTGAGGGAGTATCAGGTTGCTCTGAATATAAACCCTAACCTGGCGCCGGCGCGCAGAAATCTGGCAATGGCCTATCGGAAAATAACTTTTCCCAGCGGTCCGTTAGATTAATTCCTGGTTAATCTTATAACATGAAAAGAGGAAACCTCCGCGGAGGAAGGTTTCCTCTTTTTTACGAACTTTTAAACCTGTAAACGGCTTTTTTAGATGTTCAGCTCCGTGGGCTGAGTCACCTGGCTCCAGGCTATGGTACCCGGCACCTTCTCTATGAGCTCTTCCACCGTCCAGACGCCGGTGGCTTTAAAGGCGGAATTGATGGGACCTGGGTTCACCCATAGAGAGACCCTGCCTGTGTTAACCCCCAGAACCTGGCCGTTAATGAACTGTGCGGCATCGGTGGCCAGGTAGCAGATGACCGGGGCGATGGCCTCGGGGCCGCCGGTATCCGGCAGACCTGAGCCTTCTCCGCTGGCGCTCTGAGCGGTTGCAGGTTTTTGTGAATCCAGATCCGAGGTCATTCGGGTTATGGCGGCGGGGGCCACTGCGTTTGTGGTTACGTTGTATTTGGCCAGGTCCTTGGCCACGGTGCGCACAAACCCGAGAATACCTGCTTTGGCCGCCGAATAGTTGACCTGCCCGATATTACCCCTGGCGGAGTCGGAGGTGAGGCAGATGATGCGGCCGCTCTTCTGCTGGCGCATGTAAGGGGAGGCGGCGCGGGTGGTGGTGAAGCAGCCTTTCAGGTGGGTGTTTATGACGCCGTCCCATTCTTCCTCGGTCATGTTGAATATCATGCGGTCTCTCAATATACCCGCATTGTTGACCAGGATGTCTATTTTGCCGAAGTTGTCTATGGCGGTTTTGATTATATTTTCTCCGCCCTGCATGATGGCCACTGAATCGTAGTTGGCAACGGCTTCTCCGCCATTGGCTTTGATCTCCGCCACCACTTCGTCTGCGGGAGCAGAAGAATCACCGTAGCCATGCCTGTCCCCTCCGATATCGTTTACCACTACTTTTGCTCCATGCCTGGCCATAAGTATGGCAGTGGCACGTCCGATGCCCCTCCCGGAACCCGTTACTACCGCAACTTTACCTTCGAGGCAACCCATTGTTTTCTCCTTTCTTCAAATCTGATGGTTCATTGGATGGTGTTGGCGCTGAAATCAGTTGCCCTGTCTCTGATAATTGGCGGGAAACATCCTATCCATTATGAAAAAACCTCTTACATCCGCCCTTTTCACGGCGGTAATAAATATGGGGACGATGCACCCGCAGGTGGCGCAATTCACATTCTCACCCATAACGCATGGATGCTTGGGAGTGAGGTCGGGGAAGTAGGAAAGGTAGTTTCCTTTCAGGAATCCGCAATGCTTCACGTGCTCCTTGGTGCGGAACATCCGTATCATGCGCGGGCTGAGAAAAACCAGGTGTGGATTTTTTCTTCGCACCGCTTCCAATTTTTTGATGGTTTCCTCCAGCAGTTCTCCCTGGAGGAGCAGCGGGTCTCCATTTTGGCTGTGAGAGGTATAGAGGCTGAAGCAGATCCCCGACGTTCCGGACTCTCTGGTAATCTCAACCAATTCGTCTATCAGATGGTAGTTTGATGTGGAGATGGTGGGAGTGAAGATTACCCTATTATCGTCCTTGACGTTGGACATCACCTCGTCGAAGCAGTCGGCGCCTCTGATGCTGTTATGAACTTGCCTGTTGCCGTCTATACTGACAAATATTCTCCTCTGTATGTCTTCGGGTATTTTAATCATGCCATTGGAAACTATCACCACCCACTCGAAGGTCCTGTGTGCATGCCGCAGAACCTCTGGTCTCAAGCTGGGCTCTCCTCCGGTGATATAAGCTATTCTCACACCTCGTTCTCTATCCTTATTGAAAATCCGGGCCCAGTCTTCATCGTTGAGTTCGCTTATGGGGTCATCGACCGCCTTGAAGAAATAGCAGTGCTGACACCTCAAGTTGCATTTGCTTGTTATATCATAGTTGGCCACGGTGATCAGATTTTTAG
>CAYVLI010000256.1:3539-4649 GCA_964452105.1 uncultured Nitrospinota bacterium | reverse complement strand
GTGGGAAGCCCACAGGCTGCCCTAGTTCTTTGCGGGCCAGGAAGCCATGGAGCGCTTTGTCCAGCCTATCAGAAAGGGTTTGGACGACAGTGGCAGGTGCTACTTGGCCCCGGCCTTTGAATGCTTTATTGAGCGCGTATTTGAACAGGAAGCGGCCAGTCTTGCGGTATTGCTCCTTGGCGAGAGCCAGCATGTCATTGTACAGTCCCCGTGTCTCCTGGAGGCAAGCCGTCAAGAGGTCGCGCTGGACCTTGTTTGGATACAGCCGATACTCGAATGTCTTCACAATTCTATTATACCAGATTAGAGATGGGTTGTCAAGCCCAATGGGCGGCATTCACCACCCGGTTGAAACCGGGTGTCCTCTGCCGGAATTTACTATAGATTTTTTTGTCAGGGGATGTATGTATTATGGGTAGCGTAATATTCTGGTTCATAAAGATTCTGAAAATGATCTTTGGGAGCTCTCCGTATGACCTGGAGGGCAAGGCCTACAACAGCTCGCTGCGCTATGGCGGCATACACGTATCCTATTGGATTGTTCCCGATCAGATTTCAGATGAATTGTTGGGACTCGGCTATAAGGAGCTTTATAGCTATCTCCAGAAGCGGCTTGTCTATGTGTCAGATCAGAAAAAGTACGGCCTTAAAGATTTCTGGGTATGGCCGGAGGCATACGAAAAGAACAATTTCGAAGGTGATTGTGAGGATTCCTCTATCTGGTTAGCCTCTGCGCTCCAGAAAAATAACATCCCCTACCGTATGGTGCTTGGTTGCCATGGCAGTTACCAAGAACGGAAAAGGTTAAAAAATCGAATCAACCATGCCTGGGTGATGGTCCAGGTAAAAGATAAATGGATAATTTTGGAAACGACCTCCAGAACAGCAAAACCCATCAAGGCTGGTTTTACGTTCAAATACGTACCTCGCTATTCGTTCACAGCGGACCAGGTCTGGCGTCATGAAAATTCTTAGAAGCGGAGCATGGAATGGAAGAGCATCGTTGCATATACGAGAAAGAGCTCGGGATGCTCATAGAACGCACTGAAAGCTATGAGAGAGATTTGGAAACGACAATCAAGAATGACAAGGAGTGGAAAAAGAACATGG
>CAYVLI010000256.1:0-3439 GCA_964452105.1 uncultured Nitrospinota bacterium | reverse complement strand
GGCAAGCTGACGATAAAGGAAAAGCGCGAAGCCATGGATAGGACCGTTGAAATGGCCATGGGGATGGCAAAAGCCAAGGGAATCGATCTGATTAAGGCGTTGGGATCGGCATATCTCCCCGGGCTCGTAGAAGGAGTCATTTCACACGAGAAGAAAAAGGCTGTCGAGGCAAAGAAGGCAGCTTAGATGCTTTGGACCGGAGCAAGGCTGCCTCCTATTCTATGGTGGAGTAGCCCTTTGCTTTAGTTCAGTATAGTAAAGACATAGGAGACGGCGATGTCTGGACTGTTCGGGGCCATAGCTGCGATAGCTGCTATTGTGCTTTACTTTCTCAAACACCATGATTCACCAGAAACAAAGCAACATAAGATACTGGAGAAGACAGATGAAACCCTTAGCAAGTTCGAGAAGGCTCTGGCGGAAAAGGATGCTGACCGCGTTGCTGATATGTGGGCTGACCTTCATCGCAGTGTCTTGCTCGACACAACGAAGGTACGTGGTAACTGAAGAGCAGGTGGTTAAGCTCGATGGTGGCTGGTATAAAGTGAACGATGCGTTCATGAAGAACCGGCATGAGGAGATGGTACTTCTCAAAAAGGCGCTCGAAGATTGCAGGGCCGAGAAGAAATAAAACCCTGATGCCCCGACCCAGATTTGATGGGAAAATCAAATGGGGACATCTTAATCGGCCTCCGTAAAACCTTGCTTCAACTTCTTCACAATGAGTAGTATGCTATCGAAATCGTCGTCGAAATTAAGTGTACCCCTGATCATATCATGAACCATCGCGTATTGAGACTCTTCCCGGGTTTCCTTCTCTAATATGTCTTTGACCTCAGCTATAGTGGCAGGATTGGCTATCCCTGCCATGTCACGGCCAAGAAGCCTGGCGCCAGCAAGAACCACGTCAAATTCTTCCTCCTGCATCAGGTCATGTTCCATGTCAAATAACCTTTCGGTGTTACCGGCGTCTCCGTATTTGCGCATTATGAGCAACAGGTCTTCGGCATCCTTCCTGCGCTCGGGATACATTTCTTTCCACGAGATGGTCTTCATTATCGCCAGACCTGGCAATGTAGGCTCTTTGATTTCGAGCTCTGGGTCGGAGCTGAACCTTACCGTCATTGAGTGTTCATAAGCCTCCTCGAAGCCGACCATGCTCATGAGTCTCTCGTGCTTCGGCGGCCAACTGATGCGGTTGTTCTCGTCTGTAATCGAGCCGAAAGGGAGGATATCAATTAAAAGAGAATCAAACTCAAACCGCTGGGGTTGCTTTGTGCGATAGAATCGGCCACTTTCCACCAATGAGTTCGTTAATTGGTTGAACTGATCCCAGTCAGCAACTTCCACTCCCAGGTCGACGTCCATGGTCATCCTGGTGGTTTCCATGTTGTAGCAGTACTTGAGGATGAGGTCCAGTGCAGCGGCCCCAATGACGAAGAAGCGGATTTTCAAGGAGTCCGCTGCCGACTTAACGGCAGTGAGTGCCTCTACTATCTTTGGATCAATCTTCCCTGATAAGTCGAACGATATAGCGTTCATAGATAATCCTGGCTGTCTCCATGTTCCTCTCGTTCCCGGTTGCCAAGAGGTCTGCATGGACAAGGATCGGGTGCACTGTATCTCCGTCCTGCCAGTCTCCATCGGGCAACCAAAACCTTTCCAGTACTTCAACGTCTCCGGCCTGATCCTTTTTGAGCTTGTTCTCAAGCAAAAATTTGTTGAGGTATCCGGCCGTAATGTAGATGGTTATCAGTTGGGGTTGCAGATATTGAGTCAGCTTTGCAGCGGCAAGCTCGCCGCCCCACTGCGCTGTTAGCCGGTTCAGTTCCTTCGTGTGCCACCAGCCGTGATCGCCTTTGTACCGTCCAAGCATCTGCCTAGGTCTCAGCTGTTCGGGGTACGCGGTTATCCATCGCCGCAACAGGTCCTCTTTCTGTGTAAGTCTTTTACCTCGTTTACCCATGTCCAGGAGAAAGCCCGTTTCCTTGAGTTCTCTAATGCACCAACCGACGGTTCCCAGCGCCACATCGGCGGCGGCAGCGATTTCGCGGTAGTTTTTGTTTTCCAGGCCAGGGTTGCAAAGGAAAGCATAAATCATCTTCAGGCCTGCGGGCCGGAAAGCCCTTTTCTGAGGAATACGGAGGTGTGCGACGATTTCCGGGAGCCTGTTCCCTTTTATAAAGACATACAATGGCGGCTGGTTGATGAAGGTATTGCCGGCAGTGTCAATGAACTCAATTTCGTCCTGCCTCAGCTGCTCGGCCTTCTTCGGGTTAATATATCTTGTGATTAGTAGGGGCGGGTAGTTGAGTTTCTCTCTATTCATAAGCAACAAGAGCCGATGAGCATCCGTAAGATTGGTCATTATTATGGCGTAGTACCTGAACTCCTTCCCCTGCACTATTAACTGTATCAATAAGTCCGGCTGCAATCCGGCCGTATCGATCGGCTCCCAGGCAAGCGTCTTGATCTCAGCCTGTTCTGGAAAGTTCTGCCTGAACGCCTCGGTGGCGAGGCGGAAGGTTTCGTTGTCGGTATTTGTCTCTATCCTGTTCATAGTCCTGCTTTGTTCACTTATGATAATGTTCATTTATAATGAACATACTAAATAAATGAACAATAGTCAAGCCCCTTTGCTACAAACTCGAGCTTTCCTGCATTTTTCCAATAAGTTACAAGCCTTGTTCATTATTTTATAATGTTCATAGATTTTGAACTTTAGTATGTAACTGAACAGTCTGGCTCGTTCGATCGGGTTGTTTCAGCAACGAAAGGCCCTCTTTCCTGGGTACATTAAGCAGTGTATGGTCTATTAGGTTTAAAAACTCGCCTCATAAATGCTCACAACGTCTCATAAAGCCTCACCGATACAAACCGTTTGCAAATATGACCGAAAAGGCGGGCCATTCAAGATAATCCCCATAATATCAACAACTTATACGCTTGTCTATTTCGCTCACAAACGATTTTCTTTAAACCAACCATAATTATACTCCACCCTGATTTTAAGGCCCCATCTCCACCACGAAATAAGCGCCGAGCCAGACAGGCCGGGCCAAATAAAAAAATCTCCCTCCAGGGCAAAAAAATTATGTAAGTAATTGATTTTATTGAATATTTATCTTTACAATATAAGATATGTATGTTATATTACATATTATATACACCATAAAAACCCAAGCAAAAAGGAGGAACAAAAGATGATGCACTTAGCACTCCAACAGGCCCAGAGGATAGAGCGGGCAAAAGGCCTTAAGGTCGATGGCCACTTCGTAGAAAGTTCCATGCCGGGCCGCTTCTACAAAATTGACCCGGAAAAAAAGACCTGCACCTGCCCAGACTTCATCTACAGGTGCAAGAGCACCGGGATGTTCTGCAAACACATCATCGCTCACATAAACAATTAGAGGGATGCCGGAATGAAAATAAAGTGACA
>CAYVLI010000255.1:0-4652 GCA_964452105.1 uncultured Nitrospinota bacterium | reverse complement strand
CTGGGCATAGGGGGCTGATGCATCTGAGGAGATTGGCGGTCGCGCCGATCAGGCTATGACAAAGACATTTTTTCTATGTGCGTATTATATAATAGGTTCGGGTTGAAATCAGCCCGGACCTTTTTTGTTTTCTCCCGTGTATAATGGAGCCATGACTGAAAAAACGAAGACGCTTGTTCTGGTATCCATCGCCGGCCTCCTTTCCATGGTGGTTTCCTTCAACTACTCTGCGGTCATGCCCATCCTCATCAAGGAGTGGGGCCTCACCAACCGCATGAGCGGGAACGTCAACGGTGTCTTCCTGGCAGGCTATGTGATCTCAGTCATCGCTACTGGATGGCTGGCGGACCGCTTCGGAGGCCGAAGAGTCTTCGTATGGAGCGCCATAGAGACCGGTCTATTCGGTTTAGCCTTCATATTTTTTGCGCAGGGCTACCGCTCGGCCCTGTTTCTGCGCTTCATGATGGGCCTGGGGCAGGGGGGCCTTTACGTTCCCGCCATGAGGCTTCTCTCAAACTGGTACGCCCCCGAGGAGAGGGGGAAGGCGCTCGGAACCCTCACAGGTGTTCTTATTGCCACCTACGCCATTCCCTACCTGACGGCGCCGCTGGCTGCTGCGGCTTCCTGGCGCTGGGCGATGGCGTCCACCACACTTCCGGCTTTCGGTGGAGCTGCGGTCATGCATTTCAGGGTTAAAGAGAAACCGGATACGCCCCCTGACTCTTTCATATCGAGTGAACTCTCCACCATAAATATTGAGGGACCCGGCTTCGTGCGCGGTGTTCTGCTCAACAAGAAATGGTGGCTGATTAATGGGGGATACATGGGGCACTCCTGGGAACTCTTTGCCATGTACGGCTGGATCGGTTATTTTCTGACCACCAGCGGAGAGACCAGCGGGATGGGCTCGGCGCAGGCCCTCTCGTGGGGAGGTCTGGTGGGGGGCGTCAGCATACTAACAGGTACCGTATCATGTGCTCTGGCAGGAACGCTATCGGACAGGTACGGCCGCTTCAAGGTGATATCGATTTTCCTGAGTGCGAGTATGGTCTGCTCATTCATTTACAGTAAATTGTTGGGCGGCACGCCCTCTCTGTTAGTGATTGTCGGTCTGGTGTACGGATTCACCATCGTTGCGGATTCGGCCATATACAAGGCGGCCATGACAGAGGCCGTGCCAGCGCGTCACATGGGCGCAGCACTGGGCCTGCAGTCTTTCCTGGGATTTGGAGCAGGAGCCCTCAGCCAGCCTGTTTTCGGAGCCGTGCTGGACGGTGCGGGATGGGGGGCCGCGTGGGTCTCGTCTGGGATTGCCGCTCTGGCGGGCCTGATCTGCATAGTCACCCTGCGGTTTAAGAGTAAATGATACCTCGCAGCAATTCCCCACAAAATTCTTTCGGAAGGACTACAGTTATAGTATAAGGTAAGGGGGATATAAACATGCCGGGAAGAGAACATACGCAAAGGAGGAACCTATGGGTTACGAGCATTTAATTTACGAAATCAAGGACGGGATAGTCAGGATTACGCTCAACCGGCCAGAGCGCATGAACGCCATGAACGGTGAGCTGCGCGACGAGATCAGAGCGGCGGCGGAAGAGGCCTCAGCCGATGAAGAGGTAAATGTAATAATCATCACCGGCGCGGGAGACAGGGCCTTCTCTGCGGGTGCGGATGTCAAAAACATGGGAGAGGGTGGAAGGCCGTCTCCTCTGGGCACAAAAGAAGAGGTGCGAAACGGCTGGAACCGCATGGTGCTGGCGGTTTGCCAGGCGCCCAAACCCACGATAGCCATGGTAAACGGCGTGGCGGCAGGCGGAGGCTTCGGCCTTGCGATGGCCTGCGACATAAGAATCGCTTCTGAAAACGCCCGCTTCGGACAGGTCTTCGTTAACATAGGCCTCATACCCGACTGCGGCAGCACCTTCTTTCTGCCCCGGCTGGTGGGAACCGGAAGGGCGCTGGATCTTATCTACACCGGCCGCGTCATAGATGCCGCCGAAGCAGACCGCATCGGATTGGTGAACATGGTGGCGCCTGCGGCGGAGTTAGAGAAGACGACCATGGAATACGCACGCTTGTTGGCCTCCAAACCTCCCAAATCCCATGCAGTAGCCAAAGACCTGGTGTACAAGGGCCTGGTCGGCGATCTTAAAACCGCCCTGGACGCAGAGGCTGACAACCAGGCCATCATGATGGCCACCGAAGACCACTACGAAGGCGTGAGCGCCTTCCTCGGAAAGCGGCAGGGCGCTTTCAAAGGCCGGTAGCACATAAACTTTTTTCTCTCTCTGGCAATGAATGAACCATCCACGCAGCATGTATGGTTGGTCTCGATTATAGCTTCCGCTGGAATGACAGCGGGGGAGTGGAAATGACATAGGGATACCCGCTCTTTTAAGGGTGGGTATATCACTCACCACGTAGAATTCGTGGGGCAAACCCCTGGATTCATCCGGGGGATTCTTTTTTGGGGTAACTCATGTTAATTAAGCGATTGACAGGCGTAGCGCCCTTTTATTATTATTAGTCTGCTCGTTCTTAGGGGGTTTCCGCCGCTATAAATCGCGGCTGAATCTTAAATGGAAAAGTAATTTTAGAGTGGATGCTAAACAAGGGAGGAATCATTTATGAAGGCGATAGACGTTCACAGCCACATCAGCACCGAAGTAGGCTCCATCAAGTACAGCGATGAGGTCCGGGCTGGAATGGAGGCCTACTACCGCTTCAAGACCGCGTACAAAACCGAAGATGAGATGGCTGAAGATTTCCGCAAGGCGGACGTCAAGGGCCTGATCATCGCCTGGGATTCCGGCCATCAAATGGGCACCGAGCCTGTTACCAACGATTATGTGGCCAAACTCTGCGATACCTATCCTGACGCATTTATCGGCGGGTGGTGCTGCGTGGACCCGTGGCGGGGCAAGACTGCCGTCCAGGAGATCGAGCGCTCCATCACGGAACTGAAAATGATGGGGGTAAAATTTCAGGGAGTAGCCCAGGGTTTCTTTGCCGATGATCCGATGATGTATCCCATCTATGAGACGATAGTCGCGTTGGGTGTTCCGGTCATGTTCCACACAGGCACCACGGGCATCGGGGCAGGAAGCGCAGGAGGGGGAGGATTCAAACTCAAGTACACCCGCCCGATTCCCCACATCGATAACATAGCCGCAGATTTTCCTACGATGAAAATCATAATGGCCCACTACGGCTGGCCCTGGCAGGACGAGCAGATAGCGGTGCTGCTCCACAAGAACAACGTCTTCTGCGAACTCTCCGGATGGTCGCCGAAATATTTCTCGCAGGACTTTCGCAGAGAAGTGGGAGGAAGACTACAGGACAAGTTCATGTTCGGGACGGACTATCCGGTACTTTCCCATGAACGGCTGATGAGCGATTACCAGCAGATGGGCTTCAAGGAAGGTGTGGTGGAGAAAATCCTTTATAAGAATGCCATAGAGATACTCGACCTAAAGGTTTAGCCCTGCAGGTTCTGTTGTTGCAAGGGCCAGATGCTAAATCACTGGCATAGACCAGTTTTATATGTGCAGGGGCGACCGGACGGTCGCCCCTGCACGGTTCGGCGCTCCCTCGATCCTTTTACGTAGCTGGCGGGGGATATTTATTTGAGCTGATTTCCGATATGGGAGAACGAAGGACATGAGGTTAAAGGATAAGGTTGCGGTTATTACCGGAGCAGGGCGCGGCCTGGGGAAAGTGGTTGCGCTGGGATATGCCAGGGAAGGAGCATCCGTGGTGGTGGCCGAAATAGACGCCGAGCCCGGAGAAGAAGCGGTTAAGGAAATACAGGGTAAGGGAGGGAAGGCTCTTTTCGTCCGGACGGATGTGTCAAGGCGTGAGGATGTGCAAAACCTGCTGGACACTGCGGTGAAGGAGTTTGGCCGGGTGGACGTGTGGGTGAACAATGCCGGCGTAATAAGGCCTGCAATGCTTCATAAGATGACTGATGAAGAATGGGATAAGGTGATAAGCGTGCACCTGAAAGGCACCTTTCTTGGCGTGCAGATCGCCGCCAGGCATATGATGGAGCGGAAGGAGGGGCGTATAATAAACGTTACATCAAGGGCGGGTACGGCGGGCACTATAGGACAGATCAATTACAGCGCTGCAAAGGCGGGTATAACGGGTATAACGAAATCCGCTGCCAGGGAGCTCGCGCGCTACGGAATACTGGTAAACTGCATATCTCCTTCCGCGGCCACACGCATGACCAAGAAAATACAGACCGACCCTAAATTATCTGCAATTTATCTCCCCAGGATTCCCCTGGGCAGGTGGGCCCAATCGGAGGAGATGTTAGGCATGTTCATTCACCTGGCCTCCGATGAATGCACGTATATGACCGGGCAGATAATCAGCATTACCGGCGGTTCGGATATGTAAAATGGGCGAGGGCTGGTTTCAAAGCCGCTCTCGCTAAATTCCTTCTGCAGGTATCAACGTTCCCGTGCACCCATACCCCCCATGTGCCCGCCGGGGCTCATCCCCATTTCGCGCATGTGGTTTATCATATCTCTACGTAAGCGGTCGAGTGTCTTGGTTTGTTCGTCGGATAACGTCTTTTTTATCTCTAACAACATCAGAAGGCGTGATTGCTCCAGCTTGGTACGGGCCTCCTGTACGGCGCT
>CAYVLI010000254.1:1912-4686 GCA_964452105.1 uncultured Nitrospinota bacterium | reverse complement strand
TCGCTCCGCCTGAAGCGCCACTGCCTGCCTTCTTTATAAGCTGGTATCTTGCCTTTCCTGGCCCAATAACTAACTTCGTCAGGGCTTACGTTAAGGAAACGCGCAAGGTCTGAAGTCCTTAAAACTTTCTTTTTTACGCTCACCACTTTAAACACCCCTTTTCAGTAACTTGTTTTGTTCTTAATATTAAGATACAACCTGCCGATAAAAAGTCAAGGAGGGGAGAATGTACCTCACATCTGGAAAGATCGAAATATTACTCGTGTTAAACGTATCGTCAATAGAAGGAAAAGTTAAATTTAAGTCAAAGTATTTTTAGAGAAAAATCTTATTCGTCATTGAAGTTATCGGTCTGTTCTGAAATCTTTGCTGTTGCTTGATGAACGAATGATGCCATGTGAGACGGTATCCGCGGAGATAATAGAACCACGTATTAATAAGTATGCAATTTGCATCGGTAACCGGGCCTTACGGCTCATTGACCGGTAAGAGCAATTTGCATATATTAAGAAATAAGACCTTTTTTGACTCGTTTGTTTGAATGTTAGACAATACTGAGAGGCAATAGGTTGAAATGTTTTACTGAACAACTTTAAGGGGGATTAACAGGATGGCAGTCCGTGTTGGAATAAACGGTTTTGGAAGAATAGGACGCAATTTCTTGAGGGCCGCCTTCGGGGCGAGCAATCTCGAGATAGTGGCGATAAACGACCTGCATAATGCCGACACTCTCGCTCACCTGCTGAAATTCGACTCCGTGCAGGGCATATATGAGAGGTCTGTCGAGGCGGGCGATTATGGCATATCCGTTGACGGCAAAATTATCACCGTAACAAATGAGCGCAGCCCGGAGGAAATCCCCTGGGGCGATCTGGAAGTCGATTACGTTCTGGAATCGTCTGGTAAGTACACCGACAGGGCCGGAGCGCAGAAGCACGTGGAGGCGGGCGCTCGCAAGGTGATAGTGTCGGCTCCGGCGAAGAATCCCGATGTGACGATATGCATGGGCATTAACCAGGGGGTGTACGATCCGATAGCGCACAATATAGTTTCCAATGCTTCCTGCACCACCAACTGTCTCGCACCCGTGGCGAAGGTGTTGATGGAGAACTGGGGCATAGTAAAAGGGCTTATGACCACGGTTCATGCCGTGACCAATGACCAGATTATACTCGATGCCGCCCATAAGGATCTGCGGCGGGCGAGGTCCGCCATGACCTCCATGATACCCACTACCACGGGCGCCGCAGCCGCCATCCACCTCGTCATCCCCGAGCTGGAGGGGAAGCTGGATGGAATGGCGGTGAGGGTCCCCACATATAGCGTGTCCCTGCTCCAGCTAACGGTGGAGACGGAGAAGGAGGCGGATGCGGCTGAAATCAATGCGGCTTTTGAGGAAGCTTCTCTGGGAGAGTTATACGGAATCCTCGGTTATACTGAGCTGCCGCTCGTGTCTATTGATTTCAACCATGATCCTCATTCTGCAGTGGTGGACGCTCTTACCACGAAAGTAGTCGATGGCAATATGGTGGGTGTGATGGCCTGGTACGATAACGAATGGGGCTATTCCTGCCGTTTAAAAGATTTGATGGAATACATGATGACCAGGTAAAATGAATCGTGTATAATATATGATGCTTTGCCTGGGCCTGAGATGTTCTTCACCTCTTGAGGCGGCGGAACTTAAATCCGATGCCTTCAATCCCCGGTGTAGATGTTTATTTATGTGAGTGCGGGAGTGAACGGTTATGCGTGTTCCTGTTGCGGCAGCCAACTGGAAAATGAACAAGACGGTGGGTGAGGCGCTGCACTACCTGGAGCTGTTCTTCGAGGGATGGGAGAACAACGAGAAGGTCGAAATCATAATTGCGCCTCCGTTTACCGCGTTACTGCCGTTGAGACACACCATAGGCGACAGAAAAATTGGTCTGGCCGCTCAAGACGTCCACTGGGAGGAAGCGGGCGCTTACACCGGCGAAGTATCTGTCGGAATGCTGAAAGACGCTGGTTGCACACACGTAATCATCGGTCATTCGGAAAGACGGCGCTACTTCGGCGAAACGGATGAGACCGTTAACAAGAAGGTGCGGGCGGCGCTGTGTGGGGAGCTTATTCCCATAGTTTGCATCGGTGAAACTCTGGAGCAGAGGGAAGAGGGAAGTGCGCTTCAGGTAATCGAACGCCAGACAGAAAAAGGGCTCGAAGGCTTGAAAGGAAAAGAAATAGAGAGTATAATTATTGCTTACGAGCCGGTCTGGGCTATCGGCACCGGCAGGAACGCCACGCCGCAGCAGGCCCAGGAAGCACACGCCCATATTCGTAAGGTGCTCGCCAATGACTGGGGCGGAGAGGTCTCAGCGCTAACACGGGTGCTATATGGAGGAAGCGTGACTCCCGACAATACGCTGGAGTTGATGAATGAGACGGACATAGACGGCGCCCTGGTTGGCGGCGCTGGCTTGAAACCGGATTCTTTCAAGAAGATAGTTTCTAACACGATTAGAGCCATGGAGGCATAATTCTTTGCACGCTATTATACTTACGCTTCATATAATGATGGCTTTCGCCCTGATAATTATTGTGCTCCTTCAGACAGGTAAAGGCGCTTCACTCGGGGCGGCTTTCGGAGGCGCGAGCCAGACGCTGTTCGGCCCCCGTGGAGCGGCCACTTTCCTTAATAAGCTGACTACCGTGGCGGCCATAGTTTTCATGCTCACCTCTCTGGGGCTGGCCATGAGTTCATCAAAGAAAGAAGTCAAATCTATCATGGAGCG
>CAYVLI010000254.1:0-1812 GCA_964452105.1 uncultured Nitrospinota bacterium | reverse complement strand
TCCTGGAGCCTCTTGTAGTATTTAGTCCGCATGGCAGCCTTGTCTTCGAGCCTGGCTCGTTCGAGAAGGTAGTCTGCTTCGGCGTTCACGAAGCGTGGGAAGTTATATCCCAATCCTGCCTGTGACGAATGCCAGAGTTGGTAAGGGTCGGTGTAGGATGTAGTGCTCATGCGGAGAAGTGCGGCTTCGAAAGCGCTGTGGCGCAGCCTGGCCATGAGCACGTTGCTCTTCACCTTCACCAGCTTTACGTTTATGCCAGCCCTTTTCATGTCTTCACCAATTACGGCGGCCATTTTGAGGCCGGTGTCCCAATCGTCCTCCACGAAAAGTTTGAAGCTCATTTTGAGTGAGCCCTTTTCCCTGGCTCCATCGCCGTCCCGATCCTCCCACCCCGCCAGGGAAAGAAGTTTTTGAGCTTTCCGGGGGTCGTATGCGTAGGGTTTTATGTTTCTGTTGTAGTAGGGGTTGTTCGGGGAGAAACTACTATCGATAGGTGTCCCGTAGCCGAGAAGCACCGTGTTCAGGATGCGCTCCCTGTCCACCAGGTGTGCCAATGCCTGGCGGACTTTCTTTTCCCAGAAGAGGGGACTGTTAAGATTGAGTATAACGGAAGAGAACCCCTTTTCTGTAGGTTCCAGGCGGCGATATTTCTTCCATTTCGGTGTCGAACCCCCACTCATGACCCACTGGAGGGGATCGAAGGATACCAAGTCGGGTGAAGGTCCTCCGGCTCCTGCTTCTGTGAAAATTATTTTGCGGACGCCGGGAGCCTGGCCGTGGTAATTTTCGTTGGCCTGGAGGACTATACGCCTGCTTCCGGGCTTTGAGGCCATCTTGTAGGGGCCTGTGCCTATAGGTGTCAGATTATAAGGGCTGACGTTGAAATTTCCTTTTTCGAACAGATGCTTCGGAATTATGGGCAGACCGCCCAGGGCCTCCATGGCCAGGTAGTAGGGCCGTTTGAGCTTGATTTGCACTGTCAGCTCGTCTGGTGCGGTTATCTCTTCTATGTCCTGGTAGTATGAGCGCAGCTGCGCGGAGAAGGCGTCCGGGTCCATGACCTTATTGAAGGAGAAGACCACATCCGAGGCCGTGAAAGGCTTTCCATCCTGCCAGCGGACATCCGGCTTCAGATAGAAGGTGTAGAGGAGGTTCTCCGTGTCCACCGTCCACTGAGCCGCCAGGCCAGGAGATATTTCGCCGGAAGAGGAGTCGAAGGACAGAAGCGATTCATACACCAGACCGTCTATGAGCTTCTCCATGTTATCCCAAGCCAGGTAAGGATTAAGCGTTTCAGGAGCGGCCGATAGAGGGAGTACTATCTGCTCTATGGGCTGCATCGGCCGGGAGGGGGAGGCGGTCTCTGTTTCGCTTAAAGATGGAGACACGCAGCCGAGAGATATTAGTATCATCGAAATAAATATTATGAAAACCCTTGGTAAAACTCTCATGACGGTTACCTTTTATAAAAAGATTTAAGATACGTTAGAGTATTTTTCTCATATTCTCTCATTATAATCAATGGAGATTTGGTATTCGCGGCATTAGGGGTTGCTCATACCACCCCCCTTGCTTAATCAACCTCTCCCGATGAAGTGCGCCTGCCGCTCGAGACCTGACGTCGGATAACAGGTAAGGGAAGTATATCGACACGGGAAGAATGCTGCTACCTGTATAGCACAATTCATATAACAGAACGGAGATAGTATGTTTCAACTCGAGCCGTAGTTCCGCCATATGAGGGATGACCTTCTTTCAGCGCCATTGGGTTTTCATAGTTTTGCCATGGGGCATCGGGTATCCGGCGTCATG
>CAYVLI010000253.1:0-4697 GCA_964452105.1 uncultured Nitrospinota bacterium | reverse complement strand
TAGCATCTTCCTTTCCGCTACCCCAAGCGTTGCACTTCATTATTGAATCTGTGCTATATATTATGTCTATAAAGTCTACATGTGCATGAGTATCATCTTCGGGAGATAAACTATTGCTATGCAGGATACAAGTTCTTGGCACGAATATATTAACCACAAGGTGAGACAGACATATCTGGCTGTACTTAATAGAATCTCGAGAACGGAAGTTCCCGCAGTGGTAGTGGGAAGTGGTGCCCTACTGGCCCGCTGCTACTATCAGAAAAACTACTGGTGGGATATCGACATCCTGTTTCCGGATGTGGAATCACTGGAAAGCTTCAGTACCGATATGAGGAACGCAGAAAATCTCAACATCGAGTTTGTAGATGAGGAACTTCAGAAAATCCCCGAACTGTACAGCCTTCATACCCTCTGGTCCTACAAAAACCGGCAAGGCATTAAGAGCGGCTGGGTGAACGTCGACATGATAGTAAGGCGAGACTACGATTGGTACTCTTTCCATAGCCGGATGCTGGAAAAGCAGGGAAGATTCGTGGAAGAGGTAGAATGCGGCGGCGAGACTTTCCCGCTGAATTTATCTATGGCACACCCATGGGGGATATTCATCGAAAAAATTTTATCGCCCAGGCTTATGAAGGAGCTTGCCACAGAAGACAACTACAGTTACGACGCGAGAGACATTTTCACCATTCTGGAAAAGGATGGCAAACGTCCCGATTTCAAAAGAGTTTTGCTGGAAGTATTACATAACCGATTGATAGACCCCGGATTGTTCAGGGAGCGTTTCACACAAATAATCTACCGTAAAAACTGGCTCGGTTACGGCTACCAGCACATCCCGAAAGATCTATTGGAAAGCCTTTTGATAGCATTATGAAACGTCATTAAATCCGGACGTTTCAGGACTCCGCTTTCAACTCGTCCCGCAGCGCTCGTTTCAATATCTTCCCCTGAGGGTTTTTGGGTAGTACATCTTTGAACTCGTACGAACGGGGAACCTTGTAAGCGGCCAGGCGCTCCCTGCAGAAAGTGTCAAATTCGTCTGCTGCTACTTTTTCCCCTTCCTTCAGTACGATGTATGCTTTAGCCAGTTCGCCCTTTGAAGCATCTGGAACCCCTACCACCGTGGCCTCCAGGACGGCCGGATGCGAGTAAAGCACGTCTTCGATTTCCTTGGGGTAGATGTTGAAACCACCGGTTATAATCATATCCTTGAGGCGATCTACGATGTAGAGGTAGCCCTCCTCATCCATGCGTCCCAGGTCGCCAGTGCGGAGCCAGCCGTTGCGTAAGGTCTCGGCGGTCGCTTCAGGTCTGTTCCAGTACCCCTTCATGATGATAGGCCCTCGCATTATTATCTCTCCCACCTCGCCCCGGGGTAGTTCATCATCGTTTTCATCGACGACCTTCACTTCCAGACCGGATAAGGGATTGCCGCAGGAACCCTCCTTGCGTTCTTTATCAATGCGCTCCAGGGCGCAGCCGCCGCTTGATTCGGTCTGGCCGAAGCCTTCCAGAATGGTCATGCCGAACTTTTCTTCTATTTCCCGCATAACCGGTGTGGGCACAGGGGCTGCCCCGACAATACCCAACCTCATCTTGCTTACATCATGTCTCGCCGGGTCGTAAGCGTCGAGCATGAATGAATACATCGTGGGTACGCCATAATAAACGGTGATTCCATATTTACCGAAATCGCTGAGCACCGCTTCTGGGTCGAACCGCTCATGGACCACCACGCCGTTGCCGCCTGCATACAGATTACTGACGAAAACCAGGACGGCGAACAGATGAAAGAAAGGAAGGGCGCAGAGCGTACGGTCTTCCTCGGTATAATAGCCCATGTCGTGGCCGGGAGCGACTGTGGCTATTATTCCGTTGTGGGGAAGAACAGCGCCTTTGGGTTTGCCCGTGGTCCCGGATGTGTACATGATCTGTGCCGCATCGTCGGGCTTAATCCCCTTGTCGCCTATGCGCTCGGAACCGTTGGCTATTTCGGCATAAGGAATGGTATCCGGGGCGGCCTCTGAGCCGACCATTATCACGCCCTCCAGCGAAGACATACTGTGCCTCACTGCTTCGACCCTATCCCTGAACAGGTTCGATGTTATTAGATATTTGGCACCTGAGTCGTTTATTACGTACTCGATTTCCTTCTCTGTGTACATGGGGTTGAGGGAAACGGATATTCCCGCGCTCTTCCATATTCCGTAGTAGGATTCCAGCACCTCATGACAATTGGGCAGGAGCAGCCCTACCCTGTCGCCCTTTCCCACACCTATTTTCTCCAGCCCCTTTGCGATGACATCCGTCTTCGTATGGAATTCCTGGTAGGTGACTTTTTGCTCTTTAAAAAAGTAGAAAGGTTTCTGGCCGTAACGTTCGGCGCGTTCCTGCAGTAGACCGCCTTGAGTGTAAGCGAGCGCCTGTTCCATTGTCATGTCCGAGTTCCTCCGCTCAATCTGAAGTATACAGGGAAGGCAAAATAACGTAAATATTTCCAACTATCGCCTTCCAGATTCTATACCAATAGGGCAGAAATATCTTATTTCTGCCCTCGGCCCGAGACTCTATTATAGCAAATCGACTTCTTTGAACAAATATTTCTTCAGGAGTAAAGTACTATAGAAATAGTCGCCGTCCACGAGGGGACAGAGACCGTTTTGATTGTTCACAATAACCCTCGCTGGTGATAACCTTCGGATTACACGGCTTTTGCGACTGATTTTTATGAGCTTGGATGGGGTTTCTTTTAACTTTCAGGACGTATAAAGTCAGGGGCAGCTTTTGTCGATTTAGTAATATAAGCGGTGAACTACAGTACTTATCCCTGTAAAAATGGAGCGTGGAATTGAAGAAAATCAGGAAGCATAAGGAACCGCAACTTAAACCGGGGCTGACCCGCCGGCCCAATATATCGATATGCATGGTGGTCAAAAACGAAGAAGAGCTACTGCCAGATTCCCTGAAGGGCGTGAGCGAATTGGCCGGTGAAATAGTGGTGGTGGACACTGGGTCCAGCGACAGGACGGTGGAGATCGCCAAACGATTCGGGGCGAAGGTAGTGCGGCGCCCCTGGAACGATGACTTCAGCGAGGTCAGAAACGCATCTTTACAGTTGGCCACAGGCGATTGGATAATGATCCTGGACGCCGACGAAAAAGTTCATTACCGTGATTTCAGAAGCATTCAATTGACCATCGAATCGGGAAAGGCAGACGCCTACCGTATGCTTACCCGCAATTATGCCAACCTTCCCCACGCAGCGGGCTGGAATGCCTGCGTCGGCGATTACTCTGATATGGAAAACGGTCTCCGCGGATGGTACCCTACCATTAAGGTGCGGCTCTTCAAGCGGAGCGAAGACATACGTTTTGTAGGATGCGTCCACGAGTTGGTAGAGCCTTCTCTGATACAAGCTGGCAAGGTTATTGGAAACTCATCCGTTCCTATTCACCACTTCAGCACGTGGGACGTAAGGGCGGAGAGAGAAAAAGGAGGTTTCTATCTCAGGCTCGGGCGCAAGAAAGTAGCCCAGCAGCCGGATGACCCCAGGGCCCACTTCGAGTTGGGCATTCAGTATCTCGCCCTTGGCAAACACGAAGAAGCCGAAGCCATGCTGAGAAAATCTGTGCAGCTTCATGAAATTACCCCTGCGGCAAAACTTGCTGCCACCTATTATTATCCTCCTGAAGCCCTCAATATGCTCGGTGTGGCTCTGGAGAGGCTCGGCAGAACTCAGGAAGCTCTATCCCATTACCGCAAGGCTGTAAGTATGGATTCCCGATACGTAGCAAGCCTCGTTAACTGGGGTTTGCTCCTTGAGAAATACGGGAATATTTCAGAGGCTCATGAAAAATTACAGACCGCCCTCCACATTGACCCCGAAAACAGCGCCTTGCGCACACATCTCGAACGCATAAACAGGAGCATAGCCGCAGAAAGCGCACCATTGCCTTACTGACCGGCAAAGCAATATATTTGCATTTCTAACCTTCATGCCCGAGATAAAAAACATTTTTTATTGATTATCCTTTCTGTCCATGATAAAAAGTTACCTACCGGTAAGTATTACATGGAAACTTCTATTTCCTGTTATCCATACAAACCATAGTTGTGAAATTCGCTTGAACAATCTCCCTGAAACAATATCCGGAGCTGAACGATTGGCAATTAAGAAGTCTCAAAAAAATGATGTGCCAGAGAGGATCGCCGGCGTAGCAGCTCGACTGTTTGCCAAAAAAGGGTATGATGCTGTTTCCATAAGAGAGATCGCGGAGGCTGCGGGAGTCACCAAACCAGCAATATACTATTACTACGAAGGCAAGAAAGACCTTTACGACAATCTCGTAATTAAAGGTTTCGAGCGGCTGCATCAAAGCGTCAAAGAAGCTGTAAAAGATGAAGACGAAGCAGACAAAAAACTGCTTGCCGCCATAAACGCCCACTTCAGATTCTGCCTGGAAAACATAGACACTATGAAGTTTATCTACCTGTGCATCCTGGAATCCACCGAGCACACTTCGCTATCCGGCCAGAGCTTCAGAATCATGGAGGACATCATCATCGAGGCGCAAGGCCAGGGAAAGTTCCTGAAGGGTAATCCGAGAGACCTGTCGATGGCACTCATGGGAATAATCAATATCTATCTGATGAGACAACTGGCGGGGAAGCAGAGGATTCTCACCGAAGAT